>CAZKZZ010000045.1:0-22550 GCA_964557375.1 uncultured Spirochaetales bacterium
CCCGAAATCGTAAGCACGTAGGGGTCGCCCCCTCCATTATCTTTATCGATCCTCACCTCGATATAGTAGACCGAATTCGGGTCTACCGCCGGTGTCCAGGCAGAACCGCCGCTGTCCGGTTCCGACCCTTTTGTAATGTCGCTGCTCGAATCAATGAGAGCACCGCCGCTGTTATACAGATACAGATCGAGTACATCGAGGTCGGGGAGCGTCCAGGATGCCGCAATATCGAGGCCGGTTGTCCCCGGTCCGGTCTGCACCCTGAAAAAATCGCTGTAGGGATTCTGATCGATTGCACCGTTTACGGTTGCCGTGTCCCCGGGGTTTATTATGATAAAGTAATCCTCCGCGGTACTAATCGTATCGTCCTCTGTAGTATCGGTTTCCGTGTTTGTCGTATTCCATACAAACACCGGGTCCGAGGTGTAGGTGTTGTTTCCGGTGTTATAATCATCTCCCGCAGACAGTTCTATGAGAATGTAATACACTCCCGCAGTCGCAGGCAGATCGTCATCGCCTCCGAACTGGAGCGGTCCTAAATCATCGCCCGGAGTCAACGGAGGGTCGTTCCCCGATGCCAATACCGTATCACCCCCGTCGATAACGGTGTCTGCCGATAAATACACATTCCAGTTGATGTTCTCCGTGCCGGTAGCAGCATCTGCGTCGTTGTAGATATAGAACTCCTGGACTGCAGAACCTGCCGTGTTCATGTTTTCATCGGGGTTTCCGCCGTATTCGATAATGGGCAGTGAAACGGAAGTTATCGAGTAGTCCGGAGTATTTGACACAGTAAACGGTCCGCTGTGGCCGTAATCCCAGCCCGATGAAGTCTCATCATCAGCCTGTACCCGGACAATAAGATAGTAACTCCCTTCATACGGCCAGCTTCCGCCGATCTCTATTGCTAGTTTGCTTTTTCCGGCATCAAGGGGGTCCGTAGAACCGGTAGCGATAAACGTATCTCCTACACTGTATGTACTATCGACAGACACATACGCTTCCCAGATCACCGGCTCACTCCCGTCGAAATTTCCGTTGTTTTTCAAATCAAACCGTTCAGTCACGGCACTGTCTCTGGAAACGGAACCCGTATCACTGGTTACATTGGGGATAATATAATCGATCGTATCAGCAGGGTCCGAGGGGCCCGTTTCTCCTGATATAATGGTGACAGTTGCTACGCTCGATGTTTCATAGGCGTCGGTGACGGTTATTTTATCGGTCCCCGGTTTGGATGGGGCGGTATACTCGCCTGAGTTTTCATCGATCTTGCCTTTGCCCTCTGTAACGGCAAAAGTGTATGGAGGTACGCCCCCTTCTGCATCAAGGGTGAGTTTTTCTCCCACCACCACAACGGCTGACTGAGGTGTGATGGAAAGCGATTTACCGGTTTCTCCGTCTAAGGTTTCGGTAAAGTCAAAAGGCGGTTCACAGCTTGTAAAAAATAAACCTATACCGAATAGCCCTGATAAAAGAAATAATACGAAAACAATGGATGCCTGTGGGTTCCCTCTGAATTTCCTCATTATTAATTTCCCATTATATGGAAATTTAAGAGACAGCAAGGGTGTGCAATCGCCGTTATGTCAAGGATTTCTGAAAAAATAAGAGAAGAATATGGCGGATATTCTTGCTTCGGCTATCTATAAGTATACCACTTACTTCGATTATTTTCAATTTTTTTTAATTGAGCTCACATTAAACCTCCACTCTTGAAGCAGCAGGCCTTTCCTCCCGGTTATACATAGTGGAGGCACAGAATAAAATGAAAGAAGATACATCACGATCAACCAAGAAATCAACTCTCTTTAGAATTATTGTTTCCCTGCTCGGTCTGCAGACGCTCCTCATCTCCTGTACCAGGTGTGAGCTCGAGCTGCCGGGCACTAATGGAGATGAGATTACCATCCTCAGCTACAATGTGGAGAATCTGTTCGACGACAGTTCGAACGGCAATGAATATCCCGATTATGACCCGGGAGAAGAGACGTGGAACACGACACTGTACCAAACCAAGAGCATGCACATCGCGGAGGCAATAAAAACAGCAGTACAGGGCGGGCCGGACATTCTTGCCCTTCAGGAAATAGAAAACGAGAACACTCTTCTCGAAATAAGGGATACCCATCTAAAAAACAAGCGGTACCTGCACCACGCCTTCGTCCCCGCTCACGAGGCCGCGGTCAATACCGCGGTATTGAGCCGCTACCCCATTACAACGATAAAAGCACACGCAGTCCATCTCGACGGCAGTGACCGTTTGCGGAACATCCTCGAAGTGCACATCGCTGTAGACGATACGACGCTGTTTTTATTCAACAACCATTGGAAATCCAAATCCGGCGGGGCTGAAGAGACCGAGCCGCTTCGGGTAGAATCGGCTTGGGTTGTAAAGCAGCGTATTACAGCGATTCTCGAGGAAGAACCGGATGCCGACATTGTATTGGCAGGAGACTTCAACGAAAACATCGATGAGTTTACCCGCGTAGCAGGGGCTTATCAAACTGCCTTCATTCCGGAAACGGGGAGCTATCCGGATACGTTTACGCGGAAATCAATCATCTATACTACGGAGAAGGACCATGATACTGATGGGAGCGGGACAGCGACGTTTTATTCATGCTGGGCGGATGCAGAGGCAGAGGCAGAAGCGGACGGCAGTTATTATTACCGGGGCCGGTGGGAAACTATAGATAATATTCTCCTCTCTCCCGGTCTGTTTGACGAGAGAGGATTACGGTTCGAGGAGTTTGAAGTCGTAGACCACTCTTTTTTACTGAATGAAAAGGGCCTACCATACCGGTGGAACAGCGAAACCAAAAAGGGATATTCCGACCATCTTCCGATTGTTGCAACTTTTTCAGTTGAACAGTAGAGTAGCGTCATATCATGAAATGGTACGAGCTCGTCCCGAGATTCTTCGGCCTCATCCTCATTACCGCCATCGTCGCCGGCTACCTCTTTGATGAAACGATTGGTTTTTTAGGTGATTACGTTATCCTTTTTCTCGGCGTTGCTATCACTATCTCGTTTCTTTCGATCGATTTAAAGGAAATTCTCTCTCATCTGAAAAAAATACACCTGCTCATTATCGTTATCATCATTTTTAAGGTGGCCCTGCCCGCGGCACTGTATTACGGGGCAAAACCGTTCAATCCGGTTCTCTCGGTTGCTTTTCTTCTCGTTGTCTCCTCTCCGGTAGCTATTATTGCCCCCACCCTCACTAATATCGTCAAAGGTGATACTGCGTTTGTTATGCTGCTCGTTGTAGTTACCACGTTAATTGCTCCGCTCCATCTGCCCCTGATGATGAAGGTGATAGCAGGAGAGACTATTCAAATCGATGTGCGGGGCATGATGCTCACCCTGCTGCAGCTCATTATCGTCCCTTTTGCCATCACGCTGCTGCTGAAAAAAATAGCCCGCAAGCCGATTAAACGGGCCTTACCGTACCTCAATGCAATTTCGGTACTCCTTATTGCCTGTCTTATCGCGGGAGTTATAGCCAAGTGGGCCTTCAAGATCGAAGAACACATCGAGCTCATCCTGCCCTTTTTTATTATTGCGTACGCTTTGGATATCTTTCTTGCCTGTTTCGGATATTTTGGTTTCTGGTTTTTCAGCAAGGAAAAACGGATAGGACTCGCAGTGGCAATCTTGTACATGAATATCGGGCTCGATATCGTCATCGCCTCGGAGTTTTTCTCATCCCAGGTGCTGCTCTTCTGTATTGTGTTCGAACTGCCCATAAATACGCTGCCGATTGCAATCAAGCGGTTTACTCGAAATTTTCAGAATAAATGATTCTCGATAGGGTTGGAAAAAATCTCTATTATCCCTTATAATCTCATACCAGTGGAAGAGAATCGGCCCAATCATCAGTTGGAACAAGAGGCAAAATCACTCATCACACTCGGCGTGCTTCTTCAGCAAAAACGGCATACAGACCTCAAAAAAAAGGTCGAGCAGATCGCCGTTATGAATATAAGCACTGACGAGAAGATCAATAAGATCAAGGAACTCGACAAGAGCTATTCAGACAAGGAAGAGAAGAACGATGATGAGGTCCATTCTCTGAACATTGAGAAACCGGAATATCCCCGCACACGAGTCGTAAAACAGTTTATCGAGAAAGCAAACCTGTTCCAGTTTATTTTCGTCGAGAGCCGGATGCTGAAAAAATTCGGAAAGAAAACGCACACGCTCGAGGTCCGTTCGTTCCCCCCGCAGATAAAGCTGCAGGACGATATCAGCTTAAAGATGATCAGACTCCATCAAAAAAGCGCAAAGGAGCTGTGGCTGTTTCTGAATAAAGTGGAAAAATCGGGATGGCTCTATTTGACGAAAAAACGATACAACCTGTTCATGGTATTACGGGACCTCTGTTTCGAATTGATGACGACAAACTTCTTTTTCAGAAAAGGTGACCACCGAAATCTGGTGGCCCGGTATAAGCAGATGGAAAACAGTTTTCTCGTTCTTCATTCTCATCCTGATTATATAACTGAGATCGAACGGGGCTTGACCGCTCTCGAGGAGAGGGGAAAAGAGTTCAACAGTGATATCGCGGAATTGAAAGTACTGATAAACCGGCTGCTGCTCCGTGATCTGACCATGCCGTCCCTCTATAATTTTATCCTGGCCATCAACATGATCAAGGCACGAAAATATCTGGTACTCAAAGACCTGCTGCGGGAGAATGCGGAGAAAGCAATCGATACGAAAGAGTTCAACTGCTCGCCCCAGGTGGAGAGACAGATTAAGGCCCATATAGAGAAACTGGTCACCGCTCTCACTCGGGACAAAGAACAGCTCAAACAGTATCAAAAAATAACGAGTTATCTGCATGAAGAATATAAAAAGGACAATTATCCTCTCCTCGAAAAGCTTTACCCTTTCGGTACGGAAAACGGGCATGCGGATTTTTCCGCGGACATCAATAAAATGCTCGTCTGTACACCCAATCTGCTTTCCGGGTTTGTGACCGCATTCGAACCTTTTCTGCAGGGGAGATTCACTACCGATAACAATGAGGTTTGTACCTTTACAGGGGATAACCGGTTTTATCCCGAAATTAATTTGCTCGATTCGGTAATAGAAAGACTCAAGCTGCTGAAGAAAAAGACCGCTTCCTTTTCACGGGAACGGTTTTTGAGTCTCAAGACATCCATGAGCGACGCTATAGCGGTGGAGCACGATATCTATAATGAAATCGAACGCGGTGCTAAAGGTACGAGAGATATTCTCAATAAATGCATAAAGCAGTTGGAAAATCTCGAAGAATCAAAAAAAACCATTTTTGAGCACACAAAAATAACCGACGAGAATCTCGTCCTGTTACAGGGGAACAATATCAATGCCGCCTGCGTCTATATTATCAATACCGCGTTTGCCCTTCTCAGATTTTTCAGAGACCGAGAGATGAGTGAGGTCATATCCAATGAAGAAGCCCTGAAAAAAGAGGCGGCCGAAAAACTCAAGACCTTACAGCGAATAGGAAACGATACGATTTATCAGCAGATGAAGACGGTTTTCATGGATGTGAAAAACATGCCGCTTTAGCCGGGCATTAGTGGTCCAATTCGTGGGTCTGTATCCGTTCGAGTGTCCTCTCCATATCCCGAAACCGCATCCTCAGCTCTTCGTAAGATTTCCAGAGATTTTTTACATGTGTACCGGTTACGGAGAATGATTTTGCAAAGAGAGAAAAATCACTGCCTAGCTGGTTGAGAAGTCCGAGCAGCAGCTCCTGCTTTTCGGATAAGGCAAATCCGCGAAACCCATAGGCAACCGTCTGAAGGTAGAGGAACAGGTTAGAAGGCCCTGCCGGTACTACATTTCGAGCAAGTGCTTCTTTGAGCAGTTCCCCGTTTTCATCCTGAACAAAGAGGTGGTAATATACCCGTTCCGACGGAATGTACATCAGAGCAAACTGCAGGGTCTGCTCTTTCGGCCGGATATACTTTTCTCTTATAGTATCCATGTGCCGGATGACGGACCGGCGGATGTCCCCGGTAATCTTGGCAATTTCTCCGTTGTCCGTAAAAAGAGAGCGTACACTTTCGAGGGGGAACTTTGCATCAACCGCTACCAGATACCGCCCCAGCTTGATTACCGCGTCCGCCCGATGTCCCTCTTCGAACGGGTATTGAAACGAAAATGCAGACTGCGGAAGCCAGTTCTTGAGCAGTTCTTCTAAAAGGGTCTCACCGACTCCGCCCCGGGTATGAGGGACGAGAAACAGCTGAGAGAGCTGTTCGAGATCAGCCTGAATTTTCTCCAGGTGGGAAAGCTGACGCTGCTGTTCTTCCGCACTTGACGCGGGCGGTAATGCTGTTTTCTGCTTCACCGTGATAAGGACAATGATGATGAGAGCAAAAAAGAGAAGTGCGCCCAGCAGTACTATAATGATGATCTCGAAGGACATACGGCCAGCTCTGTCTACCCCGGTATCGGTTCGATCGGCTGAGAAATCCATCTGCCGTGCTGCAGCAACGAAAGTTCGGTGTATCCGGCCCTCTCGAGGGTCAGGGCCGCTTCGCTGTAATATCCGTCCATATGGTCGACGTGGTGCGCATCGAGACTGATGGTAACCGGTATCTCCCGTCTTCTGCTTTCTTCGAGAATCCATTCGCTCGGATAGAAAGCGTCGGTCTTCCCCCGGGCGAGACCGCCCGTGTTAACTTCCAGAATGGACCCGTGCCTGGAAATCTCCTCGAGTGTGGCCAGAACTGCGTCCTGATACCAGCTCTCCGTTTCTTCGAAAAACAGGCTGCCCCGGTTACGCATTTTATACAGATCGAAATGCCCTATAATATCCGGGGTATGGAGACGGACCATCTCCCGCATACGGTCTAAGTAACCGGTAACTAGAGCTCTCATGCTACCGTCGAAAACCGCCTGCAGTACGGTTTCGAACTCTTCCCGCGGCCCGTCGATCCCGGCATAGCGGTCCCCTTCGGGAAGTTCGAATGAGTGGATCGAGCCGATTGTGTAATCCAACGGAAGGTCCTCGAATTTTGGGGAAGCAGGGCCCATTCGATTGGGGATGTAATCGATCTCCATACCGAGATAGATGGGGATAACCCCTCTGTATTGTTCTTTGATCTCGATGATTTTATTGCAGTAGGGAAGTATATCTTCATCCTGAAGGGTCCAGTCCGCGGGAGCTGGAAGGGGGGCATGGCTGGAGAAGCCGAAAGAGACAAACCCGAGCTCTTGTGCCCGCTCGACAAACTCCGCCGGCTCACTCTTCCCGTCACACATCGTGATATGGGTATGATAGTTGGTCCGCTCCATGCGGCTCCACTATATCGTGTTATGCCCGGTATTGCAACGGCGCTGGAAAGCGTACTATAAATAATACACATGGAACAGTACGAATCGGAACAGCAGTACCTCGAATCGGTGCGGGGCCGTTCTCTGCTCCCCGAAGGGTTTCGGGCCGCCACTCTCCCGATCTCGTTCTACCCTGCTGAGCGGAAACTCGATGAACCGCTTTCGATGAATCTCTCGGCAATTGTGCTCGACGAGCCGACGGATTCTTTTGCCGGAGTGTTTACCCGAAACCGGTTTCCCGGTGCACCGGTAATCGTAGGAAAAAAACGGCTGGAAGAAAGGGAGTCTCAGGGGGTATTTATTAACAACAAGATCTCCAATGTGTGTGTGCAGACCGGCGTGGAAGACGCGGAGGTGCTCGGGAGCAGATGGGGAGAACTGCTCTCTGTCCCCTCGAGCCGTCTGTTCCCCGCTTCTACAGGTGTTATCGGATGGAGGCTGCCGGTCGATGAGATGCATAAGTCCATTCCCGAGCTTGTATCCCGACTCCGGAATGCCGAAAGCAGCCGTACTCTCTACGACGTTTCAAAGGGAATCATGACAACGGACAGTTATCCCAAAGTTCGTACCGCCGCCGTTGGTGACGGGCGTATCACTGCAACCGCAAAAGGTGCCGGGATGATCGAGCCGAATATGGCTACATTACTCGTTTTCGCAGTAACAGATCTTGCAGTCTCACGCGGGAAGCTTCGCAAGCTCCTTCCCCGCATCATAGACGAAACATTCAACCGTATTTCCGTAGACAGTGATCAGAGTACGAGCGATACGGCCCTTCTTTTCAGTTCCTGTAAAAAGGAAGCGTTCGAGCTGGCGGATTTCGAGGAGGGGCTTTATACTGTCCTCCGGGACCTCGCCGTGGATGTAGTGAGAAACGGCGAGGGTACGAACCACGTCATAAAGGTGGATGTTTACGGGGCAGGGGATACCGGTCTGGCGGCGGATATCGGGAAAGCAATCGTAAACTCCCCTCTGGTAAAAACTGCCGTTTTCGGCAACGACCCCAATGTAGGCCGAATTGTCTCTTCTTTTGGAGACTACCTCGGTAATCATGCCGATATTCCGTCTATCGCCTCACTCGATTTATCAAAGGTAACGATAACCCTCGGCGGAGAGGAAATATTTAGTGCGGGTGCATTCACCCTGGATGAAAACAAGGAAAGCAGGCTTTCCGCCTATTTGAGGGAAAGAAGCCTCGGGACTTTTCCCGTCACATATCCCCGACATGATAAAACGGTTGATATTTCCGTCACGTTGGGAGGGGTTCGAAACGGGCCGGTAACGGTATACGGAAGTGATCTTTCATACCAATACGTAAAGGAGAATGCCGATTACCGCTCCTGAAAAAAGAGGGGGAAAAAGATATTTTATGGAAGAAACGGCTCCTGCTATTGAACAGATAAAAAAAGAAATCGGAAAACGAATCGTCGGCCAGGACTACATGATCGATGGTATGCTCATCGGACTTTTAGCCGGGGGGCATATTCTCATCGAAGGTGTCCCCGGACTGGCCAAAACCCTGGCAATAAAGAGTTTGGCCGAAACACTGAAGATGGATTTTCACCGAATCCAGTTCACTCCGGACCTCCTTCCCGCCGATCTGATCGGTACCCTTGCCTATAAGTATCAAACCGGGGAGTTCTTTGTGCGAAAAGGACCGCTCTTCTCACATGTGGTGTTAGCGGACGAGATAAACCGGGCACCGGCGAAAGTCCAGAGTGCTCTTCTCGAATCTATGGAAGAGAAGCAGGTTACAATCGGGGACACCAGCTATAAACTTCCCGAACCGTACTTTGTCATGGCCACCCAAAATCCGATAGAACATGAAGGTACGTATCCGCTCCCGGAAGCACAGCTGGACAGATTTCTGATGAAATTGAATGTTACGTATCCTACCGCGGAAGAGGAGATGGAAATCCTTGCCCGAGAAGATCGGGACAAAGAGGATGCCCTCCACACTACTATTGAGCAGGTGATGAACCCGGATACAGTACGTGCATTGAGAGGGGAGATAAAAAAGGTAACGATCGATGAGAAAATAAACCGATACATCGTTTCCATCGTTGCATCCACCCGGGAACCGTCACCGTATCTCGAGTTCGGTGCGTCACCACGGGCATCCCTGGCTCTGCACCGGTGCGCGAAGGTCCGGGCTTTTTTGAGGAAAAGAACCTATATTTTGCCGGAGGACGTAAAAGATGTTGTCCATGACGTACTGCGGCACAGGATAATACTCTCCTACGAGGCGGAATCTGAGGAGCTTGCTCCGGACGACATCATTTCCGCACTCTTGGATAAACTACCGGTTCCCTAAATGGAGCGGACAAAACTTTTTAACAAAGTCAGAAACATTCATCTCGTCTCTCTCAAACTCGCGGAAGGACTGTTCGCGGGGAATTATCGGAGTGTGTTCCGCGGGCCGGGTATCGAGTTCGATGAAGTTCGGGAGTATCAGCAGGAAGAAGATTCCCGGCTCATTGATTGGAATGTAAGCTCGCGGATCGGAAAACCGTATGTGAAAACGTTCCGGGAAGAGCGGGAGCTCTCTCTCTTCTTCCTTATCGATGTTTCCGCCTCGGTTTTTTTCGGTTCCGGAAAGGAGAATAAATTCGATGTCGCCTGCATGCTCACTGCTTTGCTCTCTTTTGCAGCTGTTTCCAACAACGACAAGGTGGGTGCTGTCCTCTTCTCCGACCGGATAGAACAGTGGATTGCGGCGAGAAAGGGGAAAAAACACACGCTTCGGTTACTCAACGATTTGGTCCGGTGTACCCCTGTAGGGAAGGGGAGTGATCTCGCTCTGGCAGTGAGGACCGTGCATGAGTCGCTCCCCCGAAGGGGGATCTGCTTCATTATTTCAGATTTTAAAACCGAGTCCGGTTATAGAGAAATGACGCTGTTGGCAAGAAAACACGATGTGATTGCAGTCACTATTACGGATTCTCTCGACTTCTCCTTCCCTGCTGTAGGATATCTCGAGCTTATCGATTCGGAAACCGGTAAGGAAACAGCCGGTTTCGGCAAGTCGGGACGGTTCAGGCGGGCGTATCGCGATTTCTGGTACAGTAAATACGATAAGTGGCAGCAGATGTGCAGAAAACAGAAAGTTGATACCCTGGTAATTGATACCGGGGATGATGTTGCAGAAAAGCTGCTCGCATTTTTCAAAAAACGGCAAAAATGAAGGTAATACTCTCAGTACTACTACTTTCTCTCGTTTCACTTATAACGGCCTTTCCGGAAACAGAGTACACGGTTGACCAGGTGCTCTACCTGCCGCCCGAGCATTATGTAGGAGATATTGTAGAAGCCCGTATTTCGCTCTCTTCCCCCGGGCCGCTTTCTCTCGAACAGCCCGGCTCGCTTGCAAAAAATGATGAAATTACCGTGCATGGGGTGAGAATAAAGCAGGACGACGGTGAGGCGACAGTCGTCGTTACGTTTACCCCGTTCAGGCTGGGTGAACAGACCCTCCCTCCGCTCGACCTCGGAGAGCTTACCCTCGAAAACATTCCTTTTACCACCATGTCGCTCGTAGACAGGCACGGGTGGGACTTCCAGGGACTTCGGGACCAGCTTCTCCTCCCCGGAACGTTTCTCTATATTGCTCTCTTTAGCGCCGGAGTCGTTGCGGTATTTCTCCTCGTTTTTCCCGGATTGCGGATAATAAAACAAAAAGTAGCAGCATGGGCTGAACGGTATACGAAAAGGGCGAGTTATAAAAAGCTTATGAGAACATTATCAAAGCTCGACCGCCGGGCAGAGGGACTTGACGGTAAAACATTTTACAGCGAGCTGTGCGATGGAGTAAGAGGCTATCTGGAGAAACGTCTCGAGTGTAATACGATCAGCAAGACAACACCCGAACTCGAGCCCCTTCTGCATGAACATCTAGGGGTTATTGAACAAGAATACGAATTGAGTACCATTTTTTCTTTCGCGGACCGGGTCAAATTCGGCGGGCAGGCTGCGCCGGTAGAAAAGCGGTCGGACCATCTCGAAACAGTGGGCAGGATGGCGGAGAAGCTGGAGGAAAGGAGCACCCGGAATGTTTAGTTTGGATACGCCGCTCTACCTTCTGCTGCTGGCTGTCGTACCTCCGCTCATCTATGTCCGTCATTTCTGGAAGCGGCGGGGTTCTACGGTTTCTTTCCCGGCAGGAGTGTGGAAAGGACCTCTTTTACGGGTGCAGCTTCAATGGATGCGTGTAGTGCGGACAGCCGGCTTTGTCCTGTTTTGGGCGGGTGTGGTTGTACTGATTGCAGCTTTGGCCGGCCCGGTCATAATAAAGCGAAATAGAATATATCTTAATCGGGGAATCGATATCATGCTGGTCCTCGACCAGTCTCCGAGCATGTCCGCCCAGGATTTTGCCCCTGACAACAGGTTCGAAACGGCGCGGTCCGTGATTAGGGACTTCATTAAGGGACGGGAGCATGACCCGATTGGGTTAGTCGGGTTCGGTAAAGAAGCGGCTCTGCGGGTCCCCCCCACGACCAATTATGATATTGTTCTCGATACACTCGATGGGCTGAACATCATGGAACTGGGAGACGGAACGGCAATCGGGATGGGACTGGCAGTAGCTATTCTGCATCTCGAATCCAGTACCGCGGAAGAACGGGTCATTATTCTCATAACGGACGGTGAGAATAATGCGGGGGAGGTCCCCCCTCAGACCGCTGCTGCAATCGCCGAGTCGAAAGGTATACGCGTGTACACGGTCGGCGTGGGAACAAAAGGGAAAGTTCCCCTCGAGTTTACCGACCCGAATACGGGCAAACACTACCGGGGAGTGTTTGAAAGCGGTTTTGATGAAGAACTGTTGAGACAAATAGCCCAAAACACCGCGGGGCGTTATTTTCCGGCAGGCAACAGCAGTTCCCTCGCCTCGATTTTTCAAGCAATCGATGCGAGAGAGACGAAAAAAAAGATTTCTAAAATAGAAGTGGTGCATGAACCGCGGCACCGCCTGTTCATTACACTGGGAATTCTCTGTATCGGTGCTGAGTTTATGATAAGAAGGGTACTGCTTCGGGAGGTGTTGCCGTAATGGAATATCCCCAGGCGCTCTGGGCCCTCCTCATTGTGGTCCCGGTCGCTGTTTTCCTCTTTATCAGTGGAAAAAACAGCAGAAAATCGGTACTTTCTCTGGTCGGATTATGGCGTTGGAGTAGAGTCAAAAGTACCCTCTTCTTGAAATGGGTCCTCTTAACACTGTTTACCCTTCTTTTCTTTATTTCCGCTGTTTTCAGTCTAACAGGTATCCGATGGGGAAAGGAGATGGTCCAGGAACAGATTACGGGGCTTGATATCGCCCTCGTATTTGATGTTTCGAGGAGTATGCTTGCAGAAGATATTCCTCCTTCCCGTTTTAAACGGGCCCTCGACCTCGCTTCCGCTATTGTCGAAAGCGGTATTCCGGACAGGACCGCCCTTGTGGCGTTTCGGGGAAAAGGGATCACACTTGTCCCCTCTACCGAAGACCGGGCGGCATTATTGTTGTTTTTGGAAAATCTCAACATCGATATCGTAACCGCGCCGGGCACGGATATTGGCGATGGGCTCGAAGCAGCACTTTCAGCACTTCCGGATGACAGAGAAACCGGAAGAGCAGTGGTTCTCTTCTCGGATGGTGAAAACCAAACCGGCAATCTAAGAGAATCCGCACAAAATCTCGAGAAAAACGGAGTACATCTGCTGATCGCCGGGTTGGGCAGTGAAGAAGGTGCCTTCATCCCGCTTTCTGAAGGCCGGTACGTTACGAATGATAGAGGAGAGCGGGTTGTAACAAGATTGGAACAGGAGGTGCTCGAGGTCCTGGCGGGATATAATAGAGGGGAATTGTTTCTTATCGAAGGCCGGGGGAGTGAACAGCGGATTTTTTCGAAATTGCGAGAGATAAAGAGTGAAGATGACAATACGGCATTTCGAGTGGTAGAGAAAAAACGGTATCGATTCTTTCTTCTATTCGCACTCTTTATGCTGCTTTTAATGGTTCTTATTGAGATTATAGGATGGAGAGAAGAAGTATACAGAGACGGAAAATAGGCACAGCTTTCATTTTTCTCATTGCGGTTTTCTGGTTTCAGGCATGCACGGTCCCTCATGTAGAAGTGGCGGCGGGAAACCAGCAGTTTCACAAAGGGGAGTTTCAGAAGGCAATCGTCGCCTACAGCGATGTGCTGGAAAACGAATCGAGCGGAGTATACCGGGAGTGGATTTTCTACAATCTCGGCAATGTCTTTTTTGCCTTAGGTGAATATGAAAGTGCCGGACTAGAATGGCGGAAAAGCGGTGAAATAGAAGCCGGCAGTCTCGAGTTCAACCTTCTCTTTAACCGGGGTGTTTTACAGTACAGGCTCGGGGAATACGCGGAAGCGTATACGTTTTTTAAACGTGCATTGGAGATAGAACCGCAAAGCACCGCTGCAAAAATCAATCTGGAATATGTATTGAAGAAGCTGGAGGCAGACCGTGCCGGAGAAAACGGGGCCGATGCCGCAACCTCAAATGACAGCGGCAACGGTGCCGAAACCGACAAGCAGGCGGTAGACAGGATTTTGGAATATGTCCGGAGACAAGAGACCGGTATGTGGAGGTCCGCAGAACAGCAGGATCCGGAATCGAGGGTAAACGACTGGTAATTCATATGCGCGCCACACTGTTGTGTATTGCAGCAATCATTTTTACTTCATTGAGCGGTTTTGCCGAAGAGAATGCGGTGTATACCGACCTGTCCCCCCGGATCGTAAAAGAGGGGCAATGGGCAACGGTTACTTTTTATCTGCAAACCGCTAATACATCCCTTACCGTGGACGAGCCGCCTGTCCCGGAAGGTGTCCGGAAAACCGCGGGCCCGAACATCCGTCCGTTTTACGGTGCGGAAGAGACGGTCCCGTTCAGCAGGGGTGTGCTCGTGCGGTATGTGTTTAAGCTCTCTCGAGCGGGGAGGACCGTTCTCGAGCCGTTTCGGTTCGTCCTGCCGGACGGAGAAACAGTGCGGTCCGATAGTATCATCCTCCGTTCCGGAATCGAGGACAGTTCCGGTGCCCTCCGCGTGCCGTTCGACACTTCGGTAACAGTGACGAACACTACTCCATTTGAAGGAGAGCCGGTAGCGGTACGTATTGCTGCAAGTAATGTCGAGGAGCTCAAGCCCTTTACTCTGCAGCCTGCTTTGTCAGTCCCCCAGTGTGTTGTAGAAGAAATCCCGGAAGCAGGTACAATCGAGGCGGATGAGGTGGGTGTAACAACCTTTTATACAGTACCGGTAGCATCGTATCTTATTACCCCGCTTACTGCCGGTGAGATAATAATCCCCGGTGTTTCCGTCACCGAAGGGACCATTTCGGTCCCTACCTCCGCCCGGACCATCACCGTACAGGAAAGACCGGAACAGATAGCCGAGAGCGGAGCCATCGGGACCTTTCAGTTCGAAGTGCGGGTCGAAGCCGGCGGAGCGGCCCTCCTCCTTCATACACGGCTTTCAGGCCAGGGGAATCTCAATTTTCTCACTCTTCCCGAACCGAAAACGCGCGGCTTTGTTGTAACTGACAAAAAGGAAAATCGAAACATACAGGCCGGAACAGGAGGATATTCCGGTACAGTAGAGCAGACTTATGTTCTCTCCCCTCGAGGGACAGAGGAAAGTCCTTTTATCGACGGTGGTCCTTTTATCAGCGTACCCCGGTTCTATTGGCTCGACGGAAAAAGCCGCAAAATCGTGCACACCGAAGAGCACCTGTTTTATAAAGAGGACCTTCCCGAGATTGCCGGTATTTCGAACAGCCGAACGTCTTCCACAGCCTCTTCAACAGAACAATCGGGGGATGAAGGGAACGGGGAGGATACACAAGCGGTTCCGCGCTTGATGATGCGTGTTCTCGAGAACACAGATTCGCTTTCACCACATACCGCATCCTCGCTAAGGCGCGCGCAAGCTGCCTATGTAAGCTCCAATTTCGGACGGTCCGTGTTCGAACTTCGCAAAGCGCTTCTTGAAAATCCCGCGCGTCCAGGAATTAGGGACGTGCTCGTCAGTTTGGAAAAAGAGCTAAAACTGCATCACCAAATACCATTACCACTCCCGATAAACCCCCTATTTGTTTTTATAGTAACAGTTGTATTGTTTGCAGCTGCCGGAATCGGAATGCTCGTATTCGCCCTTACCAAAAAGACACCGGTTCTTGGTCCGATTGTACTTTTTCTGGTACTGGCAGCTGCCGGAAGCGCTTTGAGTAGCATGCTGTATGTACGGCAGAGCAGGGAGTGGGGTGTCGCGCGCAGCTCAATGGAAGTGAGAAAAATACCCCGTTCCACGGGGAGTATCTGGTTTACTCTTCCGGAAGGGACCGCGTTCCACATTGTATCGAAAACAGAAACGTTTTATCTGATAAGGACCGGAAACAGCATGGAAGGATGGGCAAGCGAGACTGATCTGTTTATTGACAGAAGATGAGATAGATACTACGTTTTACCCGGCATGGGTTTCGGTGATATTCTCGAACAGTGGGAAGATAAGCAGAAAAAGGGAAAAAACTCACGTTCTCCGCAGTCGAACAGCGCTCATGATGTGCTCCGCAGCTGGTTGGAAGAGAACACGATTGAGGACAAGGAGCAATCCGGACCCCTCCGCCCTGAAAACGAGATGAGTGCGGCTGCGAAACGGAGAAAACAGTTGCGGGAATTAAAGCCCCAGGCCGAATTGGACCTCCACGGGTTTATCGCAGAAGAAGCAATTACAACACTGCACCGGTTTATCAAGGATTGCAAACAAAAAGGGCTTAAAAAAGTGCTGATCATCCACGGAAAAGGTCATCACTCTTCGAGCGGGCCGGTCCTCAAGAGAGAAGTGCGCAAATATTTGGAAACCTCACCGCTCACCGGAGAAATGGGAGAGCCCGAACGGTCTATGGGCGGAACAGGTGCAGTCTGGGTTATTATACGGTCGTAGGACGCGGGCTTATCAATCGGCTTATCGTTCCCGGTAGATGATCCTTCCTCTATTCAGATCGTACGGTGATAGTGCCACTTTCACTTTGTCTCCCGGAACAATCCGGATATAGTGCTTTCTCATTTTTCCGGAAAGGTGGGCGAGAATAAGATGTCCGTTTTTTAATTCAACTCGAAACATTGTGTTGGGCAGTGATTCTTTAACAATGCCTTCAACTTCAATTGCCTCTTCTTTTGCCACATGTCCTCCCAAGCTGCAAAATATTAGTTGCCGTTACTTTCCCTCTGCTTGTATATTAAGGAAAGTCCTGTAGAGATAGTAATGTGAATAAAAACTGTTTGTCAACCAGTTGACTTTTTGAATGTTTTGGTTCACATTATGGTGCCAAAAACGAGATGACATACCATTTTCAATACTAATAATACTATAAGAGGGGATGTGATTGATGGAAAAAGTATTTGAGAAGAACATGAAATCGACTTTGATCAATATGAAAGAAGAAATTATAAAGAACCTCATCTCTGAGAATGAAGATTTCAAAGCAATAATCGAAGACATGGACCCAAAGGACCTTGCTGATGTTGCTGCCGATGATATAGATAGGAAAACCTTAGAAGCGCTCAGTAATAACGAAATTAAAAGGCTGCGTCTTATAGATAATGCGATTTCCCGTATCGAAAACGGAAAATACGGCGTGTGTATGAGCTGCGGTAAGAAAATCCCTAAAGAGCGGCTCGAGGCAATCCCTTATGCCTTAATGTGCATTGAATGCAAGGCCTCTGAGGAACGGAAAAATCGATAAAATAGCCTAATGTGAAAAGCTCTCAATTCATCTTCCGTTTTACCGATACTAGAAACGGGGAATGGAAGAATGAATGTCGGTTCCGTACAAGCGTCACAGGCAATCCCGTTTTATCAACTCGTAACGGCAAAATACTCCTCTGAAAAGCTTTCCGTTCCCGTTGCCGGGGGAAAACATGTGTATGCCCATTTTGAGCATGTAAGAGGAGTACCTGCTGAAAGCGGGGGTACGGGTGTGCCCATCGTCAAATTGAAGATTCTCGACACACTTATCAAACAGATCGGAAAACTACAGGGAGAACTCCAAAGTGAGACGGCAGGTCCGTCGACAATGCCGTCGGCAGTTTCGACCGGTGAACTCTCCGGCAGTGCTTCGTTTCAGCACATGGTCATAGAAACCGACGACCTCGACTCAGAAAAACTCGATGGTATGATTTCCGAGTATCAGAATAGGCTCCACGCGCTTCTCACCAATGAGGCTACTCCTTATACACATAACTTTCTCGAGCCCGGCCTGTTTATTAATATGGTTGCCTGAGGTAAATCATTAATTGAGGAAAGGATTATGCCGTTTTTCCCGTTCCAGGGTCGTATCCGGACCGTGACCGGGAAATACACGGGTTAGATCGGGTAGGTCGAATAGTTTTTTCCTAATACTGGCTAAAATCTGTTTTCCGTCACCCTCTTCTAAATCCGTTCTGCCGATGCCTTCGAAAAAAAGTGTGTCCCCCGAAAAGAGAATATTCTGTGATTCGCAATAAAAGCTGACACTTCCGGGCGTGTGGCCCGGCGTGTGGAGCGTGACCAGTTCGCTGTCAAAAACTGAATCGCCCTCTTTGAGAAGGAGATCCGGTTTTGGAACAGGTTTAAACAGACTGTTGAACAGTTCATCACCGCCTAAGCCCAGTTCTTCGAGACTGTTACGATGTGATTTTTCGGCAGTATCACCTAAGTAATGTTTGTCTTTTTTATGAACGGCGATGGGAATATCAATTTCCATATCTTTATAGTGTTGAATGATCTCCCCTATCGCGGAAATATGGTCCAAATGGCCGTGGGTACAGAGAATTCCTTGAGGTGTGAGATTTTTTAGGGTAAGGCTGGATATGATTTTTTCAGCATCTCCGCCCGGGTCAATTATCAAACAGCTCTTCTGTCCTGTCTGAAAAATGTAGGCATTTGTGTACATCACACCGACGATTATTCTCTCAATCATGATATAGGTAGCTTACGGTATTCGATTTGTTTTTGCAAGATGATTCGGAGATCTTGCATAATCATTTCTTATTCTGCACTATCTAATTAATGAGACAATGAATCCTTTTGTAGTTACTGCCCTTTTGGTCGTGATTTTTTACATACTCATACCCGGAATAGGCGCTTTTAATGTCCGCTCCCAATGGAGAAGATTCAGAATGCGGATACGGGAAAGCTCGTTTTACCCTCATCTGACCTACAGGGCAATGCACAAAGACAACCCGGATGGAGCTGAGGGGTATATCGGCCATTTTCGTTTTCTGGGGATGCTCGAAGCGATACAGGGAGAGCGGGTGTGGCTCAAAAACGATACAGTAACGGTGAGTGCGGACTTGACCGATTGCTCAGTACACGTTTTACCCGCCTTTTCTCACTCTGAAAAAGAGGTTACAGTAGAGTTGAACCGGGAGCTGCTTCAAGATGAAGCCCCTCAAAAAATCTCCTGGAACCGGATATTATCACTTCCTGAAGGAACAAAAATCTTTGTAAGCGGTCCGCTTCGCGAGAGCGGGGGGCAGCGGATATTCAAGTCCGAAAAAGGGGACCCGCTTACTGTTGTCATTTATGACGGTCCCGAGAAGACACTGCTCAGGAGGGCAATCTGGGCAGGACGGCAAAAAAACGAATATTGGAACAATTTCACCCCCGGTTCCATTACCGCAGGATCTTTCGGCTCTTTTATCCATGCTTATACTCTGTTTCGCGACCCTCTCCTCCGGTTTCCTGCTTTCGTCGGTCTGATCGCGAGTCTTTTGCCGGTGCTTGTGGTTTTACCCCCGGGTGTTTTGTTTTTCTTTTTGTATCGAAGGTTGTGGAACAGAGGAAGGTTTTTACGTGCTGAGCGGGATTTACTGAGTTTACCGCTGCGTTTTTTCCATGATACTGCCCACGCTTCGTACGCTGAAGTGGTTTTAGCGGACGGAGAACCGTATGCACTAAAAAAAGTTTCCGGACTGCACAATCATCCATTTGATTTTTGTCTTGGTAATGCCAAAATTCGCACCAGCTCACTGCTCGAATGGAGTAAAATTGAAGCTACTGGAGAATATTACATTTTCGGAAAACCGGCCGAGGGAAAGGAGGGAGGTAAATTGAGCGCTCCACACGATTCTTTCGCGGAGTTTATCATAATACCGGGGAATCCGGCCCTCCTCTCTTCGGAGTGCGCGAAGCGGGCGCACCTGTTTGAGCTGGCTGCGGGACTTACTTTTGCAGTCGGACTTTTGGGTAATATTGCACTTGCATTTCTTGTTTTTACCACCCTGATAAAGTAACGAGGACCGGGACAGAGGATCAGGACTGGTTCTTCTCTTCTTTTTTACGTGCGTGATTGACGGTAATTTTTCTTCCCCGAAACTCACTCCCGTTCAGTCTGTTTATCGCAACTTCGGAAAGTTCTTCCGGAATATCGATAAAAGAATAACTGTCGAGTACTTTGATATTCCCGATCTGGTTTCTCTTGATATTGAGACCGGTTGAGAAGAGGCGGGCAAGATCTTTCGGATACACTTTTCGGTTTTTCCCCACACTGACAAACATCGTTTTTAGTTTACTCGGCCGCTTTTTATCACCGTGGAGCGTATATTTCAAAAGATAAGCCGAAACATATGCCCGCATCGTAAGTGGTACATGTTTTTTGAACAATTTTTTGTAATAGTTGAGCTCTTCCGGGTCCTCTTCTTCTTTAATCGTTTGCAGTACTTTTTTGATTGTACCTTTGATTACATCCTGTTCATCCGGATTCTCTTCTTTCTTGATATCCATATTCGTTGTTTCCTCCAACTGGGTAAGTAATGGTAGTTCGTCTCTGTCGACAATTGAAATTATGGAATATGAGTCGTTATTCCTGTCGACATGGGAGATATTATTGATGTACGTTTCAGATTTGATTGGCGGATTAAAATATATGATGTTTTTAATCCCTCGTACATCTGCTGAGGTAGAATATCCCACGGTTGTAATAAGTGCCCGAAACTTGCCGAACTGAAAATCTCTGTTGATGCCGGACCTGACGTCTTTCGGCAGGTCTCCGGTAACGATCCTGGAGGCAATTCCTTCCTGATTCAGTTTTTTTTCTATTCCCGCGGCAATTGTATCGGTTTTACATATCACGAGGCAGGCATACAGCTCCTTCGCGTGGAAAATGTTGCACAAGACATCCGTTTTCTCTTTTTTCTTTTCAACCTGAAAATAGACATGACTGCCTTCGGCCTGATGAAACTCGGAATAAGAGAAGATAGTAGGCCGCTTCATGACATCGAACAGGGTTGTCTCATCCTCCCGTTCGATTATATGAGAGAAGAGCACAGTCTGTTGATTATTCGGTATCTTTGAGAAAATGTAATGGATGTCCTGATCGAACCCCTGCTCTACATGCTCAGATACGTCGATACCGGTAAGCTCTACCGTTTCGATAGAAATGTTTTCCCTCCTGATGTGATCAATCACCCTGGAGGTCGTGCCGACAATAATATCAGGCACCTTAGAAAAGAGTCTTAGTTCTTTTTTTACATTCTCCTCTAAGCCGAGTGCGATTAAATTGGGAGGACCTTCAAGATTCGAAGAAAAGCGGCGATAGAGGTTTTTGATTTTTTTTACCTTAGCTGTATCCGAGGCAAGGATGAGGGCCTTAAGAGATGCTCCATCTGTTTCGATCCGCATAATAATCGGAATCAGGAGCGCAGCGGTTTTCCCGTCGCAGTTACGGGTTTCAACGATGAGTTCTTTTCCGGTCAGGATCTGGGGAATGACTTTTCTTTGAAGAATCGTTGGTTGTTTAAAGCCTGCTTTCGTAATATATTCTGCAGTTGCTTTCTCCGCTGCGGGTTGACTGAATTTTTGAAGCACTTTTTACATCCTACGGGGTTTATTACCTTAACTCATATATTGTTTTAAACATATAAGCAGTAACGGCCTTTGTCAAGGAAGCTGATTTTATGGCTGATTTTTATAACCCGTCTGCGATATACTAGAGCGAGGAGTTTTTTTATGAGAACATACAGATATGTATTCTCGATGTTTTTACTGTTCATACTGCTTTCCTCTCCACTTTTTGCAGAGACGTTTCGGTTTGAGTACCGGGGCGGAGAGAAATATAGAACAGTCACCACGGTTGATGAAAATGTTTATATAAACGGAGCGTTTTCCCATAACGCTGAAATCTTAAATAAAGTTGCGGTAGAGATCACTCAAACAAAGGAAGATTCAGGGCGGTTACAGGCTTCTTTTCAGATATCTGAACGATCATCAGGTTCCACCGGTGTTTACAGCTGGTCACAGGGTTACGATTCCATATTCTGGCGGGACCAGTATGGTGTCTATGACATTGAACCCCGATTTTACATGCCGGTAGTACGAAGCGTGCCGACGTTTCCACAGCGGGATGTAAAAAAAGGAGAGACCTGGTCCGCCCCCGGGCAGGAGGTCCACGATTTTAGGACCAATTTCAACATCGAAGAACCGTTTGCCTTTCCCATCCACGTTACCTATAAATATGTGGGGAAACAGGAAGTGGACGGTATCGATCTCGATGTCATCTCCATAAAATATTCCGTGTATCACAGAACAAAACAGCAATACAGTATATCCGGCATGTACCCGGTGCGGCTCAGCGGCTATTCGGAGCAGACTCTCTACTGGGACAATCTCATCGGACGGCCCCACTCCTACGAAGAGCAGTTCGAATTCGTATTCGATATGTCCAACGGTACCAGTGTCACATACACCGGGACCGCGGAAGGTGAAGTAATCGAATCTCCTAAAATGGACCGTGCTCAAATGGAACAGGATATAAAAAAGAGGCTCGAAGATGAAGGGGTCACCGATACAGATGTGAGAAGTGATGAGAAGGGAGTGACCATCAGTCTCGAAAATATCCAGTTTCTCCCCGATTCAGCTGTTTTGAGAGAATCAGAGAAAGAGAAGCTTAGAAAAATCGCAGGTATTCTCGAAACCTACTCCAATCGGGATGTGCTCATCACCGGGCACACCGCATTGGCCGGTACGGCCCGGGGTCGGCAGACCCTCTCCGAACAGCGGGCAAAAGCGGTCGGCGATTACCTTTTAGCCCTCGGTGCAAAAGAGGCTGATGAGATCATCACCAGGGGCATGGCCGCACGGGAGCCGATTGCCGATAACAGCACTCCGGAGGGAATGCGGAAGAACAGGCGGGTAGAGATTACCATACTGGAGAATTGAT
>CAZKZZ010000046.1:0-22404 GCA_964557375.1 uncultured Spirochaetales bacterium
AAGTTGCCTGGTGATATCAGACAGGTCAACAGTGCAATGGACCCTAAATACGAGATATCAACAGTAGTGGAGAAGCTCGAAGACCGCAATGAACTTCCGCTTATCATATTCAACAAGGTAAAAAACCATAAAGGCGAAATAAGTGATTTCCGTGTTGCGGTCAATGCATTCAGTACGCGACAGCGTTGCGCGGTAGCAATGGATTTGCCTCCTGATAAGTGGCGGATGGAAACCAGCTTTGAGTTCGCCCGCCGTTCCGCGAACCCGCTCAAACCGGTAGTAGTCGATAAAGCAGAGGCGCCGGTCAAAGAGGTAGTAAAAACCGGCGGCGAAGTGGACCTCTATGATCTTCCCGTGTTGATACACAACGAGATGGACGGATATCCCTATTTCACGGATGCGGTTGTTGCTGCTGATCCAGATACCGGCTGTGTGAACTCTTCCCATCACCGCCAAATGGTAAAGGGAAAGGACAGACTCGGTATTTATATGTCTCCCCGCCATCTTTGGAATTACTGGAAGCGGGCCGGCAGAAAGGGAGAAGCTCTGCCCATTGCCCATGTCATAGGGCATCACCCCGGTTTTTATCTCGGGACCGAAGCGCTGGTGGATATCGATGCGGATGAGTATGAGATCATTGGCGGAGTTATCGGGGAGCCGCTCCGGCTGGTAGAATCCGAAGCTTACGGAAAAAGGCTGATGGTGCCCGCGGATGCGGAGCTCGTGGTAGAGGGGGAAATCCTCCCCGAAGAATACGAAGCTGAAGGGCCGTTCGGTGAGTTTACAGGGTACTACGGTCCCCAGCGGTGGGCCCCGGTGGTCCATGTAAAAGCAATTACGTATAGGAAGGACCCCATATATCTGAATATTATGGCCGGAAGGGCTGACCATAGAATTATCGGAGGCATCCCTAAGGAGAGCGGGCTTTTCGAAATTATCAAGATGGCGGTCCCTACGGCCAAAGCAATTCATCTTCCTATTTCGGGCTGCTGCAGGTTCAGTGCTTATATCTCCATGGAAAAAATGGCCGAGGGTGAGGGAATGGTTGCTGCTTTGGCACCCTTTCCGTACCATGACGAGCTCAAGCTCGTAGTAATAACTGATGAAGACATCGATGTGTTCAATGAAAGTGACGTCTGGTGGGCTGTGAACACCCGGTCACAGGCGGACAAGAATGTAGAAATTATCCGCAACATCCGAGGGGGAACGCTCGATCCTTCCGCGACCGAACACGGTGTCGGATCAAAAATGATCATTGACGCGACAAAACCGTTCGAACGGCCTTTTGCAGAAGCGCTCAAAGTGCCTGAAGAGATCAAGAATAAAATAAACTTAGAAGAACTCGATTGGGAATAACAGACAGTACTTAGAAGGGAGGAGAGAAAATGGCAAGATTGTTTTGGGTAGTTTGTCCCGGATGCGGAAAAAAGTTCTATGCCGCAACAATGGATTTCCGGAGAAAAAACAGAAAAATGATGTGTCCATTTTGCGGTACGAAATTCACTGACGAGGAAGCAAAAGAGGTCATTGAATAAGGTGGTCCGGCGGCCCGCGCTGTTTTCCGCCTAATCGGATGTCATGTTTTCATAGGCGGCGAGGAACTCGGTGAGGCTTGTTTTGGTATTGGCGAGATGATTGTACATTGCTTTTTCAGCTGCTTCAGGAGACCGTTCGAATATAGCTTTGCCGATCGCTTTCAGATCTTCTCCGCTGGGAAGGAGTTTATGGGCCAACTCTGAATTGGAAACTCTGATCCTCCTGATCTCACCACGATAGTGGGTCAATATGTCCCTGATTTCTTGATTGTCACACCATTTCCATATCGTTTGGTGCATCTTTTCATCAGTTTCATAGTACAATTTGATGTAATTGTTCCCATTTTTTTCCTGTTTTTCGAAACGCTCGAACGTAAATGCGAGCATTTCCATATCGTCTTCGTCAATATTGCGGACCGCCTCTCTTGCCGCATACGGCTCGAGAAGCATTCTTACTTCCAGGATCTCTTTCGCCCTCGGAAGTGAGATCGGCGAGACGATCGTACCGATCTGCGGTTTTACGATAACGAGGCCCTCCTGTTTCAATTTGCCGATTACATCCCTGATAGGGGCCCGGCTTACCTCGAACCTCTCGGCAAGCATCATCTCTGTAAGTTTTTCACCCGGTTTTATCTTTGATTCCAGAATGTCACTTTTGAGTTCATCGTAAATGTTATCAGTAAGTGTTTTTGTCCGCATAGTCGATATACCTCTAAAAGTCTACTTTGCCGCCATGGCAAAGTCAATTCTTTTTTGTCTTCGTTCGGACATCATCCGCCGCCAACTGCGGACAATATCCAAACCTTATCTCCGTCTTCGAGCTCATCATCTGATGAAACTACTTTTCCCTTTGAAAGTATGAGAAACTTCTCCTCTGTGTGAGCATCCGAAAGCATTGAACCGATGTTCGAACTCTCCCGCTCCAGTGCTTGATATAGATCCGATACTTTCATTCCTTTACGGAAATCAACCCGAATCTCTTTTTTACCGATTATATTGGAAAACGGCGGGAACAGGAGAATGGTTATCAAACCGTCAATGCTCCTTTTTCCCGTTCTTTTTGAACTCAATGCCGAGCCGTTTGAGTACCGTTTCGGCAGGCCATCCTGTTTTTCGGTCCCACTGTCTGAGATCATAGTAGCGCTTTAATACTCCCTCTAAATCGTAGGTCTCTCCTGCGGAAGGTCCGGCGGCCACCTTTTCCTTCACATACCGTGTCGGAAGACGATCATCCGTCGGATCAAGGCCGTGCTGAAGATTAAACACCCGCTCCGTCTGCACGATCCGTTCTCCTATCTCCATTATTCCCTGTTCTCCGAAATCGAGCCCGGTCACGGCATACGTTATCTCTGCAAGGAGATCGAGGGGCATATTCAGACCCAGCTGTGCAATACGACACATTCCCATGGCGTCCCCCATTGCACTGTATTCTTCGTACCATTTTACCATCTCCGGTTTTCCGTCATAGGAGAACCGGTCTGCAGCTTTCGGAGTACCGAACAATTTCTCGGCTTCTTCCGGGGTCCAGGTCGTCTCGGCAAGCGGAAAAGCCCTGCAGTGGTCAGCCCCTCTGCTCGAGACGGCCCATCCCAGCCCCCACGATTTGAGCCCCCGGATACCCTGCTGAGGTGTTTCCACCCCTTTTATATGCAGTGCAAAATCTTCAGAACCGGGAATCTGCCGGGAGAGGGCGGCAACCCCCTGGGCCAGCTGTTTCCCGAATCCTTCTCTGAATGCAATTTTGTGTATGAGGTCGAGCATGGATTCATGGTTTCCCCAGCTGAGGTCGATTCCGCCGGTATCTTTTTCTGTAAGGAAGTTTTTCTCCCAGCATTCCATGGCGAACGCAATCACTCCGCCTGTAGAGATCGTATCGAGTCCATACTGGTTACACAGGTTATTGGCTGCGAGAATGGCCTCAAGATTGTTATTGCCGCAGCGTGACCCGAAAGCGCACATCGTTTCGAACTCCGGGCCTTCACCCTCGGTACCTGCGTACGGTCCGCTCTCTATCTTGTAGTAATGACTGCAGTGGACGGGACAGCCGAAACACGCTTTCGGCTTTACGACGTATTTATCAATGAGTACCTGCCCGCTTATCTTATCAGCGTCCTCATATACAGTCGACTGAAGGTTCTTCGTCGGCAATACTCCCATTTTGTTGTACAGTTCGACGAGCATGCTCGTACCGAAGGTCGAACGGGGGGCAAATGAAGGGGATTCGTACATGAGTTTGAGCAGTTTTTTGTTCAGTTCCATAAGAAGGCCGGAATCGTGGACGGTAACGGCTTTCGTCCCCCGTACAGCAATCGCCTTTAAGTTTTTTGATCCCATAACCGCACCTATCCCGGTGCGGCCCGCGGCCCGAGAGAGGTTGTTCATCACCGCGGCAAACGGTACCAGGTTTTCTCCGCCCTGACCTATTGAGGAAATCTGTACCGCTTCGTCCCCGCACTCTTTTCGGAGGATCTTTTCAGTTTCCCACACGCTCTGTCCCCATAGATGGGAAGCATCACGAATTGAAACATGATTGCTGTCTATATAGATGTAGACAGGCTTCGGACTTTTTCCTGTAATAACGAGCTGTGTAAATCCGGAATACTTTAATTCGGGGCCCCAGAACCCGCCGGAGTTAGCATCGCCTAACATGCCTGAGGCGGGGGATTTGGTCGTAACATTATACCGCCCCGACGAAGGGACTGAGCTCCCCGTGAAAGCGCCGGTACCCAGACAAAGTATGTTGTCCGGACTCAGCGGATCAATTCCTGAGGGAAGTTCATTTTGCAGGATAGAAATATTCAAGCCCCTGGCCCCGAAATAGTGGTGGAGTTCTTCCGTCCCGATTTCTTCTTTAACAATACTGCCGTTGCTTAAATCGATGCGTGCCCTGTCGGCTTTCCATTCGAACATCATTCTTCTTTCCATATAATTGCTTCGGTTTGACACACTTGTACACATTGAGGATTTCCGCCGCAGAAATTGCATTTAAAAGCCGTATCCCGGTGGGGATGGAGATGAATGGCGTCAAAAGGGCAGCTTTCGACACAATTTCCGCAGGCGGTACACGCGTTCTCATCAATGATCCAGGCCCCCGTTTTCTCGTCGTAGGTAATGGCGTTAACAGGGCACGCTTTTGCACATGGTGCGTTCCTGCACTGGTGGCAAATTCGGGGAGTATCTTTGCCTGTTGTTTCATCTTTGTTTATGCGGATTCGTGCGACGTGAGGATTGATGTTTCCTTCCTGAAACTGGGAACAGATCAGTTCACACAGCCGGCATCCGCTGCATTTCTGCGGATATGCTTTTATTTTTCCTGCCAATTGTGCTTGCTCTCTATTTTTCTTACACTTTTTACTTCACGGGGAATGATCGTAACGTTCTGCTCATCCTCTATGAACCTGACAAAACGGTATTTATCTTCGATTCCGTCGGTCCGTTTCCGCTGTTTTTCCGGGAACACTTCGGTGCCTTTTTCGATCCTGGCAACGATGACACTCGGTTCATTCATCTGGAGCGCTTTTTTTACTTCCCGTTCGCACTCTTCGATTGTCTCCACAGATACTGAATTCCGGATTCCCGCGCCTTTTGCCATTGCCGCCAGGTCCACGTTTTTGTAGGTATGGGTCGGGGGGCCGCCTATGACTTCGTAACAAGCATTGTCCATCACAATCGTAATGAGATTTTCCGGCTGCTCATTCCCGATTGTGCACAGGATTCCGAGATTGAGCAGAAGACTGCCGTCAGTGTCGAGAGAGAGGATCTTGCGGTCTCGTATCGCTCTGGACAGGCCGAATGCAACCGGAGTAATGGTCCCCATGATTTTAAGGTAGAGACTTTCCGGTCCCGGTTTGAGTGAATACCACTCATCGATCATTCCGCCAAGTGCAACCACGGCGAGCTCATCACCCTTCAAAAGGGATGCAATTACTTTCAAACTTTCATAACGCTTCACTTCTTTTACCTCCCTTTGGTCAGGCGACCACCTCGCCGGCTAAGATCACTGCTACATGATAGAGCGATACATGGATATGCTTGGCAGCACGTGTAATGGCATCTTTTACATCTTCTTTTTTTCTCACTACGATATACGGGATGTTCATCGCGTCGAGGAGCGGTTCCATTGTCTGACCGTGTGCGATTCCCCACCAGTTTCTCTCGCCGATGTCACCGGTGTAACACATGATCATCATGACCGGGATACCGTGGGTGAGCCCAAGTCTTGCCAACGGTTCCATTGCCACTCTCAATCCGGCGTTTTCCATAAGCATAACCGCCTTTTTCCCTCCGGCCCAATAACCTGCTGCAATACCTACCCCTTCCGCTTCATTCGTAACCATAATGTAGTCGAAGTCTTTATCCCGGTATAAAGCAGGATACAGTTCTTTGAATTTGGATTCAGGAAGTGTGACAATAGCCTCGACCTCAGCCTCTTTGAGGCTTTCAATCACCAAATTTACCGCATCTTCTCTCATTTTTTTCCTTCTTTATTAACTCGTTAGTTTCCTGTACTTAGGTGAGATACAGATCCTGTCATCTGATTGTATACTAGCATACCATATATTAATAAATATATCAAGTTTTTTTGATACTCCCGGTGTGAACTTACCCCCCGCTGTGCGCCTCTCCGATGATCTGCGTTATAGAGCCGAGATTACAGTCGTCTGCATACCGGGACAGTCCCTCAATGATCTCCTTCATACACATCGGGTTAATAAAATTGTACATACCGACCCCGACGGCAGACGCACCGGCGAGCATCATTTCAACCGTACTTTCCCACGAATGGACCCCTCCCATACCGATTATGGGAATAGAAACCCGTTTGAACACTTCCCATACTGCATATACCGCTAGGGGCAGTACTGCCGGACCGGAAAGCCCGCCGGTAATATTCCCGAGAAGAGGCTTGCGGGTAGTGATATCGATTTTCAACCCCTTATACGTGTTGATCAACGCTACTGCATGAGCTCCGGCATCTTCGGCTATAGAAGCCATTTCTGCGATGTCCGTTACCGAAGGGGAAAGTTTGGGTACCACCGGAATCGGAGAAATACGGGTAACTGCTCGGACAACCTCGAAAAGCTGTTCTTTGTCCTTGGCCCATTCTGTGCCCTCCTGCAGGTTGGGACAGGAGAGATTTAATTCGATCATATCCGCTTTGCCGGTTTCTGCTATTTTTTCTGTAAGAGTACAAAACTCTTTTACCGTACTGCCGGCAACACTCACAATTACAGGAACGCCGAATCCGGCCATAACAGGAAGTTGCTTTTTTATAAATTCATCGATTCCCGGAGAAGGAATTCCGATTGCATTCAGCATTCCGGAGGGTGTTTCGCATATCCGCGGGGGAGGATTACCGGGACGGGGGCGGGAAAAAACCGTTTTATTGACAACGGCCCCGAGTATCGAGGGAGAGAAAAAATCGGTGTGCTGGGGTGTATATTCGTACGTACCGGATGCGGGCATTACCGGATTGGGTAGTGTTACTCCTGCAATCGTTATTTCCAGTTTCTTCATATATGCATCCATCTATGTATCCGCCGTATTATTCTATGAGTACATCTGCGGCCGGAAACACGGGCCCTTCTTGGCAGACGAGAAAATACCCTTCTTCTTTTTTCTTTCTGACTGCACATCCGTGGCAGTCCCCTATTCCGCAGGCCATATATCCTTCGAGAAACACATACCCCTGAAACATTCCTGCTTCCGTCTGCTGTTGTACATATCCGGCGAATCGACGCGATCCGCAGGTATACACGGCATCGAGACTGTCCCGGGAGAGGAACTCATCGATTTTATCTCTTGCATCCCCGTGGTATCCGGCGCTGCCGTCGTCCGTGACAACTATGAACTCTGTGGAGAGTTTTTCCAGAAAATCTCCACATACAATTTTCGATTCAGTTGCAGCGGAGAGAAAGGTGAATACTTTTTTTCCTTCAGCGCGTGCCTTTGCGGCCAGAGAAACAACTGCGGCAGCACCTGCACCGCGTACCAGGAGCCCTATCGAGGAAGCATTGAGACTGGTTATTCCTTTTCCTAACGGGCCGAGGACCGAGATTTCATCACCCGGATCCAGTTGTGCCAACAGCTGTGTTCCGCGCCCGGTGATTTTTATTAGCAGATGGAAACTATCCGCTTCCGTACCGGTCTGTACTATATCAAACGGACGCAGAAGGATGGGTTCTAAGGCGTTCCAGCCTTTTATCATGACGAACTGCCCCGGGAGGTTACCGTTTGCAATGTAGCTCTGGGCAATGAGAATATCGAGATAGTCCCTGCCTATCGGCTCGATCTCTTCGATATATCCGGTTACTCTGCGGGGTGGTGTTCTCCGGCCGACCTCGTGCATCGGGCTTTCCTTTACCTCTTTCGTTATCTCTTAAGGAATTGTAGACTAGTATACTAGAATAATAAATACATTGCAAATACATTATTCCGATTTTCCGATTGTTTGAAATCGTGTCCATATTTCGAGTAGATGTAAAAACTATCGTGCGATCATCATACTCACTTTTTTCCCGAACTTCTGAATGACCGGAGTTCCCGTTCCGTGTCTCACCGACCGTTCTACCGCCTCGAAGTCGAGTGGTACTGTACCGGCCAATAGTGTCACCGGGTATCCTTCAAAGATCTCAGGGACCATGGGAGTAGAGGGGCCTAATATAACGGTCTTCCCCTCTTCAGGCAGCCGGGAAAGCAGGCCTTCGATCGAATTGTTGAGAAACGCGGTAGCAGTAATGATAAACGTATTTGCCCAGTTCTCGAGCTTCTCGGAAAACCGCGCTTCATCTCCCACCTGGTGGTGAATATCGATAATCTCTACTTCCGCTCCCCGCTCTTTCATCGGGGAGATGAGCGGCTTGAAAAATCCCACCATGGCCACGTTGCTCCCCGGTCCGATTCCTAAGACCTCGTAAATACCGGTGTCGCCTTTTTCTTCCGGGAGGGACGCTGCCTGCCGGTAGTTCAGTGCGTTTGTACAGGCAAGTGCGAGGGTCCGCTCGATCGTGTTCTCACTGTTCCACTTTTCCAGCAGAAGCAATGCCGGCTTACCTTCGAAGTTGGTGTACTCTTTGATGACATGACACCCCGCTTTCCGCGGCAGCCAGGTGTAGGAAAGTCCCATACCGCGGGTACCGCTTTCTGTCTCCACCACGGTATATCCGAGGCCGATCGTTACCCTGCGGATTATCGCATTCTCGGCCTGCGCCCTGAAATGATCTATTACTTTTTTATTTATATTCATGCGGTTATCGTAGCAAAAAAGAGAGGTATACGCAATTTTGTATTTCGATTCTGTTATCTGTCCAAACGAGCCGGGCAGACAGAAAAACCGGGGAGAACATCATCACAATGTATCGTTGCGTCGTAGGGATGTTTTTTTACCGGTTCACCCGGCCGGTATGTATAGACTGTCCTGTTTTTATAATCGATGAGGAGGGCGAGTCCGCAGCCGTTTTGTATCCACATGTTCATTTTCTCCTGCAGAGAAGAGAGCGAATCGGAGTGCGAACGGGTTTCTATAAGAAAATTGGGGGGTCCGGAGATAAACTCCTCGATTTTTTTTCCATATGAGGGGTGCGTGCGAAGGAGGACAGAGACATCGGGTGAACGGACGTCGCCGTTAGGCAGCTTGAATCCGGCCTGTGAACCGTAGACTTCGGCCCCGTGTTTCTCAGCCCATTTCCCAGCATGAAGCAAATATCCCGATTCAAGATAGGCGGAATATTTCTTTACCGGTGACTTTACAAGGAGCTCTCCGTTTACTCTTTCAAAGCGGTATCCGGAATGTTCATTGCTGAGCCTCTCGAGTTCTTCATCTGTTATGGTATCGGTTTTCGTCCGCGGTGTCGGCGCCATTTTTTCCATTTTAAGTGACTGTTCGACGGTTGTCAAATTCACGATTCAAGAAGGGCCGCTAGAGTTTCGGTCCTTGACGTCGGATTTACTGTCGATGTATAGTAAAGAAGGAGGAAAAAAAGCATACTAGGAGGAATAATGCCATTAAATATTAAGAATGATGATATACATGAACGCGCCAAGCAGCTTGCCGAAATTATTAACAGCTCCATTACCGAAGCTGTAGACATTGCAATTCGGGAAGCTCTCGAGCGAAGACGGTACCGATACGAAAAAAAAGAAAGGTCCATGATCGATGAACTAACCGAAATAGCCGAACAAACAGCCTCCTTTCCTGTATACGACCGAAGAGAGCCGGATGAGATAATCGGATATAATGATGAGGGCATCCCAGACTGATGGTACTCGATACTTCCGCACTCCTTGCTATTTTACAGAATGAAGCGGAGCGTGCTTCATTCATTACAAATATCGTAGAAGCCCCCGTGTGCCGAATATCCGCAGCCTCCTATGTAGAAGCAGGCATTGTCATGCAATCACGTAACGGAAGAGCGGGCCTCCATCAATTGATGCTCTTTCTCTCTCGGGCAAACGTATCAATAGAGCCTGTTGATAAGGAGCAGGCTGAATTGGCACTGGAAGCTTACCACCGTTATGGGAAAGGACGGCATAAGGCCGCACTTAATTACGGGGATTGTTTCTCTTATGCGCTTGCTTCGGCTAAGGAGGAGCCTCTTCTGTATAAAGGCACTGATTTTTCCCTGACGGATTTATAAGGAAAAATTTATCACTATATGGAATCTTTATCCCGATTTATTTGGTCAAAATAATTGACAGGTGAACAACAGACCGGTTACAGTAATGATTATGTGTATAGTAAAAAAAAGAGCGGTCTCGACCGCAGTACTAATAACATTCTTTTTGCTGGTAGGAGCGTCTCTGTTCGGACTGGAAGTAACGGACTCGCTGGGGAGAACGGTCCACTTTGATAAACCGCCGGACCGTATCGTTATTGCAGGGCGGGCGCTGCTTCTGGTTGCGGATGCTGTGTACATGTTCCCCGATGCAGTGAAAAAGGTACACGGAATCGAGAAGATCACCCAGGGAAAGGGCGCGTTTATCTCCGTCATAGATCCCCGCTGGGGAGAAAAGCAGATTTTACCGGTCGGAGCAGGAACCGAGGAGATCCTGGCTGCAAAACCGGATGCTGTACTGATGAAAAGCTTTATGCGGTCCAAGCTCGGTAAGCCGCTCGAGTCTCTCGGGGTCAAGGTCCTCTATTACGAACTGGAAACTCCGGCACAGTACTTCGATGACCTCCGGAGCATCGGAACACTCCTGGACAACCGCGAACGCGCCGAAGAGATCATCGCCTATTACCGCACCCGTATCGGCCGGGTGGAGTCGGCCACAGCGTCCCTGCCTGAAGCGGAAAAACCGACCGCACTGCTCGTATATTACAGTGAGAGAGGCGGGACAACTTCCTTCAATGTACCTCCCTCCTCCTGGATGCAGACTCTCCTCACCGAAAAAGCGGGCGGTATTCCGGTGTGGAAAGATGAGGTTACCGGCAGCGGCTGGATGAAGGTGGGGGTCGAACAGATTGCAGCATGGGACCCGGACTACATCTTTCTTACCTCGTATTTCTCGAGTTCAACCGAAGCAGTAGAGAAGGTGAAAGCGGACCCGGTCTGGAAAAATATTCAGGCTGTACGTAACAGAAACCTCTTTGCCTTCCCGTCCGACTATTACAGCTGGGACCAGCCGGACCCGCGATGGCTGCTGGGACTGCTCTGGATGGGAACAAAGCTGCACCCGCAGCGGTTGGCTGAGGTCGACATTATAAGCGAGGTAAAAGAGTTCTACAGAAAACTCTACTTTCTTTCCTCTTCGGAGTACTGGGCAGCGATCGAGCCGGTGCTGGACGGAGATTTACCCTGATAATGGTAAAGTCCCAATGGTCAAGCCTGGCAACGAGAGCGCGGCCCGGCGTACAGCATGGAAACCTCCGCTCCATTCTGCTTTTAAGCGGCGGTCTCGCCGTTTTGGTCCTGGTCTCCCTTTTTTTAGGCCGTTATCCCCAAGCCGGATTTGTCTCCCCCTTTGCTCTTGAAGATGATCCTTTTATGCGCACCATTGTTTTCAACCTGCGGCTGCCTCGGGTCCTCACTGCAGTGCTTCTGGGGATGTCTCTAGGGGCTGCCGGACAGGTGTTTCAGATGATGTTTTCCAATCCGCTGGTGGAACCCGGTTTTCTCGGGGTCTCTCAGGGGGCGGCGTTCGGTGCGGCCCTTGCTGTCGTGTTTTTGGGAAACCGGGCCGTGTTTGTTCAGGGGAGTGCGGCTGTTTTTGCGGTAAGCGGACTTGTTCTCTCTTCGGTGCTTGCCCGGAAAATCCGGTTTGGAGGATGGATCCTGCGGCTGATCCTGGCAGGCATTGCGGTTTCGGCCCTCTTTACAGCAGGCGTGGGTTTCATCAAATACATTGCCGACCCTCTCGAGGAGCTGCCCGAAATCACATTCTGGCTTTTAGGCGGATTGTGGGGCAGTTCCTGGGAGAGGCTTATTACAATTCTCCCTGTAGTGGTTCCCGCCTTGATCATCCTCACAGCGCTCAGGTGGCGGCTCAATGTCATGTCTCTAAGCGATGAAATCGTCCACTCCCTCGGGGTCACTCCGCAGGTGGAACGGGTGCTTCTTTTGGGGAGTGCTACGGCTGCAACCGCATCGGTTATTTCAGTTACCGGTATTATCAGTTGGATCGGATTGATCGTTCCCCACATGGCCAGACGGATTTTCGGGGTCGATACGAGATATTCACTCCCCGGTGCCATGCTCATCGGGGCACTGTTTGCCGTAATCTGTGATGATGCTGCACGGACCCTCCTGGCCGGAGAGCTTCCGTTGGGAATTATCTCTTCATTTTTCGGAGCCGTTTTCTTTCTGATTATCATGGCTTCCAAAAAACCGCGGCGGGGTAAAGAGCACGTACGGAGGACGGACCGGTGAGACGGGAGACGAGCAGTTTGACGGAGGCTGTTGATACCTGCGGCTACGCAGTCAGGTTCGAAAATGTTCATTTTTCTTATTCACCGGAGAAAAGGGCCGTTCTTACCGGGTTCGATCTTGGAATGGAAGAGCAGTCCGTCACTGTTGTTCTCGGAGCAAACGGGGTGGGGAAGACCACCATGCTTCATCTCGCACTGGGATGGCTCGCACCGCAGGAGGGGGAGGTGTTGGTAGGCGACCGTCCGGTGCACGGGCTCAACCAGAAAGAACGGGGCAGGTTGATGAGCCTGGTCCCGCAGAAAGAACACCTCCCGTTCGACTATTCGCTCTTAGAGTATGTGCTTTTGGGACGGACCCCGTATCTCAAACCCCTCGAACAGCCTGGACCCGGCGATATAGACATTGCAGCAGACGCACTCGTACAGGTGGGGCTCGACCCTCGAGATACGCGCCCCATTCCCAGTTTGAGCGGCGGGGAGCGGCAGCTGCTCTTGATAGCCCGTTCCTTAGCACAGCAGCCTAAGATCCTTCTCCTGGACGAACCGACGTCTCATCTGGATTTGAAAAACAAACGGACCGTGGTGGAACTTATCAACAGACTCGTGGACGAAAACGGGTTGAGTGCTATCGTCACCACCCATGAACCGGAAGTTGCTCTCGCCTTGGGTAGATACGGAGTGTTGATGCGTGACGGCCGAGTGTTGTTCAGCGGTACGACCGAAGAGGTATTTACATCCGAGCTTTTAAGCAAGACGTACGATGCTGTAGTGACCGTAACGGACATAGAGGGAAAACGGGTAGTGCGATGGCTGTGATATTCGATGCGGGTAGGGAAGCAGGTGAGACCGGAGCATCATAATATGCAAGGTGGTAAAACATATGACTGATATATTTGCACGGGTTTCACAATTACGCGAACAAGGCGTTCCGTTTTCTCTGGCAACAATTGTCAGTGTAGAGGGGTCTACTCCGCGGGATGCCGGGTCGAGGATGATTATTTTCGGCGACGCAACGACGGAAGGTACGATCGGCGGCGGAGGGATCGAGAAGCAGGTAATCGAAGACGGGGTGCGGCTTTTAAAAGAGAACCGAAGTGAGCGGATCACCTACGATTTGGGAACGGGCGGAGAGGGCGTTGCCCTCGATATGGCCTGCGGGGGAAGGACTGAAGTACTGATCGAACCGTTTAAACCGTCCATTAAGGTGTTTATTTTCGGTGCGGGGCATATCGGAAAAGTGTTGGCAAAACTGTGCACAATGCTCGGGTTTCCCTTCTGGATTATCGACAACCGCGCGGAGTACGCGGCCGGGGAAGAGTTCCCCACGGCACGGGAAGTGGTCTGTGGAGATTTCAAAGAGAGCTTCGAAAAGCTTCCCATCGATAAACGGAGCTACATCATCATCGTTACCTACGGACACAGATTCGATGCGGTTTGTCTCGAAGAGGCCGTAAAAACCGAGGCCGCCTATATCGGCATGATCGGAAGTAAAACCAAGGTCCGGGGTAATTTTAATGAATTGAAAGAGAAGGGAGTCGATGTAAGTGATCCGAGAATATTCGCTCCAATCGGACTGAAACTCGGGGACAATTCTCCTGAAGAGATCGGATTGAGCATCATTGCAGAAATCATAAAAGTAAAGTCAAGCGGGAGTGCCGAGCATATGCGGGAGACGCTGAAACAGCCGCAGCAAGGAGCTTCTCATGGGTAAGCCCATGGATCAAACCAAACCCGACTGCATCGTTCTGGCTGCCGGAAAGTCCGAGCGTATGGGCAGGTGGAAGATGACCCTTCCCTGGTACGGTTCCACCATCATCGAGACGGCTGTAGCCGGAGCACTTACCGTCTGCGGAAGGGCGGTCGTTGTAGCGGGATACAGAGCCGAAGAGGTCCTCCGCCTGTTCCGAGAAAATCCGGCAGTGACAACCGTTGTAAACGAAGATTACGAATCCGGCATGTTCTCGTCCGTGAAACGGGGCTGCAGGGAAGTGGAGACGGACCGGTTTTTTCTCGCTCTAGGGGACATGCCTTCGGTAGACCCCGCCGTGTACCGCAGACTCATTCCCTACACTGCAGCGGATGTCATCATCCCCAAATACCAAGGGAAACGGGGACATCCCATCCTGTTAGGTCCGGGCATGGCGGACCGTATTCTTACCTACGGAAGCGGGAAGACACTGCACCATGTACTCTCGGATGTGGTCACCATGAGTGTTCCCGTAGAAGACATGCATATTATTCATGATATAGATACCGAGTCCGATTACAAGCGGGCTCTCCCGAACAGCAGCGAAAGAGGAGGAAAACAATGAATCACGAAATAGTAATTACCGGCGGGTTGATCATCTATCCGGAGAAAACGATTAAAGGGGATATCGGCATAAAGGACGGGACCATTGCCGAGGTCGCGGCACCGGGCTCTCTTTCAGGAGAGCAAACTGTCGATGCAGAAGGCTTGTATGTGCTTCCCGGAATAATCGATCCCCACGTTCATCCGGTCTATGTCGATAAAATCGGTGACACTTCCAAATCGGCCCTGCACGGCGGGGTAACTACCCAGATCCATTACGCCTATGCAAGGCCGGGGAACTCATTGATCGACAAGATCAAGGAGTTTCGCGAAGAGGGGGAGGCCGACTCATACGCTGATTTTGCCCTGCACGGCGGTCTCTTTGAGACGCTGAAACAGGCTGATGAGATTTCTGAAGCGTTTACCTTGGGAGTGACCTCCTTCAAAGTTTTTATGTCCTACGCAAAGTTGGGCTGGATGACCGACGATTATGCCATGGCCAAGGTGATGGATATAGTCGGGAAGCTCGGCGGCCTTACCGCAGTACACGCGGAGACTGGACTTGCCATCGACTACATCATGGACGTCCTCCTCGAAGAGAAGGCGGATTTCGCCGAGCGGTTTTTGGAGACCAGCCCGGACATTGCCGAAGCGGAGGGAATTTTCAGGGCGGTTTCAATAGGGCGGCTCATGAATTGTCCGGTGTATATCCCCCACATCTCCTCGGAGGCGGGTGTGCGTACAACGACCTTTCTCAAGGCAAACGGGTATAACGTATTTGCTGAAACATGTCCCCACTATCTGAGCCTTACCTGGGACCAGCTCAAGAAGCAGGGACCGCTTGGGAAAGTGGGACCATCGATCAAGACCGAACAGGACAGAGCGGCACTCTGGGAGGGAATGGCTTCGGGTCTGTTCGACACCTTGGGAAGCGACCATGCCCCGAAACCCAAAAAGCCGGATGATGATTTTTTTGATGCACCGTACGGAGCACCGGGTATAGAAACCCTGCTTCCGGTCGTGTGGCAGTATGGAGTGAACCGGGGCATTATAACCCCGAACAAAGTGGCTGCTCTGGCATCGGAAAATGTGGCCCGAATCATGGGCCTCTACCCCCAAAAGGGCAGGATCGAGGCGAAGAGTGACGCCGATCTTGTCCTCTTCGATCCCGGCGAGGTCTGGACGATCCACGCCTCCGACCAGCACTCAAACGCGGATTATACTCTCTATGAGGGATTGGAAGTCGTAGGGAAGGTGAAGAAAGTGTTCTCCCGGGGAGAGCTGGTCATTGATGGTGATGAATTGAAAGGGAAACCGGGCAGAGGCCGATTTCTTTCTACGCGGGCCGGCAATTTTCTACCCGGTGTATAACGGAAAGTTTATAGCGGGAATCTGCCTCCTAATTTTTCTGTAATTTCTTCACAGGCAGTGAGGAGCAAATTCCCGTATTCTTCCATCTGAGTTTCATCTAGATCTACGGAAGTTCCCACCATGCCGATACTGCCGAGTACCCGATTGTTGTTGTTGAAAATGGGGGCCGCCACTGCATTTATCCCCTTGTGGTATTCCTGTATACAGTAGGAGACGCCGGTTTTACGGATTTTCTCCAGTTCTATTTTTAGTTTTTTTAGATCTTCTATTGTATTTTCAGTATAGGAAGTAAGCGCGAGGGTATTAAATATCCGCTCTTGTTCACGTTTATTGAGAAATGCCAGCACACATTTCCCCGTTGCCGAGCAATGAAGAGGCATGCTTTCACCAAGGCCGACGGAGATACGTACGTTTGTAAACCCGCACATCTCCATAACAACACAATTATTTCCGCTCAAAATTGTAAAAAACGTTGTCTCTTCGGTTTCTGCGTGAATGTCTTCGAGGTACGGAAGACATATTGCCGATATGTCCATTCCTTCGATAACGGCTTCAGCGTATCTGAGATGGGCAAATCCCAAAAAGTAGTGGAGGTCCGGCTTCCGCTGGTAAACGAGCTCGTATTTCTTTAATGATGCTAAAATGCGATAACAGGTTGAGGAAGGAATCTTCAATCTTTCGCTTATCTGTTTGTTAGTAAGTCCGCTACGATAGTTTTCTCGAAGCAGCTCGAGTATCTTATGAATTTTATCAATCGATGGCATACAATGAGTATGTTATCTACGCTAATGTAAATGTGTCAACGGGCAAACCAATTTTTCTTACTATATGGAATCAGCATTACACAAATATTTTGACAAATCACCAACCCGGCTATATAATGCGCGCAACTAAAACACGCAAAATTATAGAAGGATGGTATTATGCACAACACCCACTATGTCCCCTCACTTACTCTCTTTGATGAGCAGCAGTGCAGAGCAATCCACAACGCGACTTTGGAAGTATTGCGGAGGACCGGCGTCCGCGTATATGAAAAAGAGGCGTTGGCCCTGCTCAAAGATGCCGGTGCTGTGGTCACCGACGACAATCTGGTAAAAATTCCTGCCGACTGCGTGGAATGGGCCCTGAAGCAGGCCCCATCAAAAATCGGTCTCTGTTCTCGGGGCAGCACCAAAGTGTCCGTACCATTAGAGGGCGATCATGTAAGCTTCGGCCCCGGTTCGGACTGCCCAAACTTTATCGACCCGAAGACCGGAGAGCGGCGGCAGTTCAGGAAACAGGACATGATCGACTGTCTCCGTTTGGCCGATGGGCTCCCGCAGCTCTCCTTCGTGATGTCTATGGGTATTCCGGCCGATTTCTCGGAAGAAGAGATGAAAATAAAGGGCAATGCATACAGGCAGCAGTTTGCATTGATGCTCGAACATAGTGAAAAACCGATCGTGTTTGTGGCCGACACGAGGAAGGACTGTGAGGCAATTGCCGAGATGGCCGCAGTCACACAAGGAGGCATTGATGAGTTGAGACTCAATCCCAATCTCCTCCTCTACTCCGAGCCCTCTTCACCGCTGCGCCATTCTCAGACCGCGACAGAGAAGCTTCTGTTCATGGCGGAAGCGGAACTGCCTATAGTACACTCACCCGCCCAGATGATGGGGGGAACTGCTCCGCTGAGTGTGGCCGGGGCGCTGACTCAGGGGAATGCTGAGGTCTTGAGCTCTCTACTCATTCATCAGCTTAAAAATTCCGGCGCACCGTTCGTATACGGAAGCGGGCTGCACCACATGGATATGAGTACGACCATCAGTGTGTACGGGGCCCCCGAGTTTCAACTTGCCAGGGTAGCGGTGGCTTCCATGGGAAAATACTACGATCTGCCTACCTGGGGCTATTCGGGACACACCGACAGCTGCGTGGTGGATGAGCAGGCCGCCGCTGATGCCGTATTTTCGGTGATGGTTGCAAAACTAACCGGTACCAACCTTATCCACGATGTAGGCTACATCGAAGGGGGATTGGCAACCGCTCCTGAAATGATGGTGCTGACATCCGAAATTATCGATATGATCAATTACTTTACCTGCGGTATCAGTCTTACCAGTGAAGCCATTGCCGCTGAGGTAATCGACAGAGTAGGGCCGGGGGGGGACCACCTCACTGATGATTACACTCTTACCCATTTTCGTGATCTGTGGCAGCCTACCCTGTTCGACCGCAGCCGATACGAGGTGTGGAAACAGCACGGGGCCAAAAAGGTGCAGGACCGGCTCAAAGAGAAGACCATTTCATTGATGGAAAGCCATACCCCTGCTCCGCTTCCGGACAAACAAAAACAGGAAATTGAAGAGATTCTAAAACGGGAAAGCTGATGAGACGGGACCGGATATGTCTTTGACCGATAATAACGGCAACACCAGAGCGGCCGAGTTTATTCATGAAACCACGTGGAAAACTCTGCCTGGACCGGTAAAAGAGCGGGTAAAGCTGGGGCTCTACGATTCCCTTGCTGCCGTCATCGCCGGAACAGTAACCAGGATTAGTTCTATTACCACTGAGTATGCATCGCAGCGAATGAAAGGAAGTGAGGCATCGATACTCCTTTCCGGAAAGCGCTCTACTGCGGCGGGCGCTGCTCTTGCCAACGGATATGCCGGAAACGGCTTGGATATCGATGACGGTTCTTCATACACCCGGGGCCATCCCGGCGCGCAGCTTATCCCGGCACTTCTTGCTGGAGGGGAAGTACAAGATAGCAGCGGAGAGGAGTTTTTGACCGCACTTGCCGTCGGGTATGAGATAGCCGTCTTGGCCGGACGCTGCTGGCATCAGCACCATTCGGTGTATCAGGCGTGCGGGTCCTGGGGGTCGGTCGGGTGCGCGGCGGCCGCCTCCAGGATATTCGGGCTGGGCAGTGAGAAGACAAAACACGCGTTGGGGATTGCAGAATACCACGCGCCCAATCTCCCTATGATGCGGGACATCGATAATCCGGCCATGGTCAAGCACGGTATCGGGTGGGGGGCAATGAACGGCGTGCTTTCCGCGTATCTTGCGGCCGAAGGGTTTACCGGTATTCCGAGTCTCTTCAGCATGGAACGGTTTCGACCCTGGGTGGAGGAGCTGGGCAGCAGGTGGCTTCTTCTCGACGGACTCGGAATAAAACGGTGGTGTTCCTGCGCCTGGGGGCATCCTGCTCTGGCCGCAGTGGAAGAGCTGCAGAAGCGATACGGGTTTACGGCTTCTGAGATCGATTCCATCGATGTCTATACCTTTCACCACGCGGCCCGATTGTACCGGGATGTACCGAAGACCACGGAAGAGGCGCAATTCAGTGTTAACTGGCCCATGGCCGCCCTGCTCATCGACGGAGAAGTGGGACCGGACCAGATGCTCGAGCATCGTCTTTCCGACCGCACGATTGCGGAATTGGCCGGGAAAATCACCATTACCGAGGACAGGGAGATAGACCGGAAATTCCGGCTTGCCCATAACGGAGTCGATTCCCCGGAGGCGTGCTATGCGAGCAGGGTCGTGGTAAAGACCATGGATGGAAAGGAGTACGATTCCGGAGAGTACATAGACCGGTATGAGTGGGACAGACCTAAAATCGAGGAGAAATTCCGCTGGATTACCGGTTTTGTCCTGGACCCGCCCCGGCAGGAGGCACTGATCGAAATGCTCGGTTCTTTCGAACAGGTCGGTTCGGTGAGAGAGCTCATTGCGGTTCTTGCTCGATGAAGCTGATTCAAAATTCTCACTATATGAAATCCAAATTCTGATTTTTGTTGACAGACCGGCAAACGTAATAGTATAGTTCATATAGCCGGAAAAACCCGGTTAGGGAGAAGTTACGATGAGCAATGCTGAAAAACCTGTTTTTAACTATATAGGTAAGGATTATCCCCGCAAAGAAGGGCGGGGAAGGGTTACCGGAAAAGAGCTCTATCCCTCGGATATCAGCTTTTACGGAATGCTCTACGGAAAAATCCTCCGCAGTCCCCATCCCCACGCACGTATCAAGAGCATCGATTTTAGTGGAGCGGAAAAGCTCGGTGCTGTGTGTATCGGTTTTAATGATGTGCCGAAGAAAGTGTTCAACATCCGGCAAGTCTCGATTCCCCGGAATACGTACAAGGATTGGCGGATTCTCGATGACCACATGCGCCAGGTAGGTGATTTCTACGGGGCCGTGGCCGCGGAGACGGAAGAGCTTGCCAACCGGGCGGCCGAGGCAGTCAAGGTTGAATGGGAAATACTTCCTTCCTACATGGATATGAAAAGTGCTATGGCTGCCGAGAAAACCCTGATCCACGATACCGTATATATCAAAGAAGATGCGATTACGATTGAAAACAATATCGCCTGCACCCGGGAAGTGACCGAAGGTGATGTAGAAGAAGGTTTCAAAGAAGCCGATGTGATCGTCGAGAGTGAGTTTACTACCCCCCGGGTATACCACGCCCAGCTCGAGACTAAATCGTGCGTATGCAAACCGGAGCCTGACGGCAGTATTACGGTGTGGCCCACGACCCAGGCCCTTCACAATACAAGAATCCTTATCGGGGAGCTCTTTGATATCCCCCTCAATAAAGTCAATGTGGTCCGGGTACCCGGAGGCGGGCACTTCGGTTCCGGTATTCACACCAATCCGGTCCATTTGATTACGGTGGCCCTTGCTCCCAAGTCGGGCCTGCCGGTAAAAATCGTGCAGACGAGAGAGGAAGATTTCTACTCCCACTGCAGGTATCCGTCCACCTACAATATCAAACTGGGTGCAAAGAAAGACGGTACCCTGGTAGCCGGGGAGATGGAGCTGTTTGCAGATATCGGCTCCCACCACATCCAGGCGCTGGCCTATCTCGGGGTGTGCAGCGGCTGGTGGCATTCGCTCTACAGGCTTAAGAATCTCAAGTACAAGGGCACGGCCGTGTATACCAATAAGGCCCCGACCTGTGCTATGCAGGGGTACGGTGCCCCCCAGGTAACCTTCGGGGTGGAATCGATTATGTCTATCTTGGCTGAACAACTCGGGATGGACCCCCTCGAGCTCAAACTAAAGAACTATGTCGGGTTGGGAGAGATCTTTTGGGGACAGGGCCCGACGATCCGGTCCATGATCCACTCCGACGGCGTAAAGGAGCTCATTGAAACCGGTGCTGAACTGATCGGATGGAAAGACCGGCAGGACCCGGCAGTCAAAACAGGCCGCTACCGCCGCGGAATCGGTATGGCACGCGGATTTCACACCTCAGGGACCGGTGCTCCCGTGCCGGGAGAAGTAAAGGACTACACCACGGTCCAGGTAAAGGTAAACGAGGACGGTTCCATCGATGTGCTTACCGCTCTTATGGACCACGGCGGAGGGACCCTCGATGCCGCGGCCAAATTGGTAGCGGAGGAGTTCAGCGTCCCGTTTGATAAGATAGGCATATCGCCCGCGGACACCAGGTCTACCGGTTATGATGTGTGTACCCACGCCACACGGGGTGTGTACTGTGGCGCTGGGGCTGTACTGGAAGTGGCCCGGGAAGCGAAGAAGGTGCTTCTCGAATACTGCTCCAGGCTGTTGAACGCGCCGGTAGATTCACTCAAGACCAAACCGGCGGAAAACGGCAGCGGAGGCATCATTTATGTAGAAGGTATGCCGGAGAAGCATATGACGATTGCTGAAGTTGCCACCGCGGCGATGAACTACGACTGGGGAACGGCCATTGCGTCGAAGAGTATCCGAAAAGTCAACTGTCCCCCCGCGTATACCACCTATTTCGTAGAAGTGGAAGTGGACATGGAGACGGGACAGATAAAAATCATCAAGGTAGTTGCAGGGAGTGACGCGGGTACGGTCATCAATCCCAAGCTCGCCGAAGGTCAGCTCCAGGGCGGATTTTACCGCGGTGCGGGAATGGCCCTCCTCGAAGATACCGATTATGACGAAAAAACCGGCGAGCTTCTCAATCACGGACAACTGATGGACTATAAAATGCTCGGCTCCTGTGACCTGCCCGACCCGGAAGAGTTTATCACCTTTTTTGCCCATACTCAGGAACCGACCGGCCCGATGGGGGCGAAAGGAATCGGAGAGGCGGCCCTCAACCCGGTGCCCGCTGCCGTAGCTTCGGCCGTACAGAATGCAGTCGGCATCTGGTTTACCCGGCTTCCGATTACACCCGAGCAGGTACTCACTGCCTGCGGAACAGAGACTTCATCCCGGACCGAGGAAACACAATCACGAAATAATGAATTAAAGAAGGAAACAGAGTATGTCAAACTCTCGCGTCATAACAGCTGATTTTGAATATTTTGCCCCGGTGAGTGTCGAAGAGGCGCTCTCCATTATG
>CAZKZZ010000047.1:0-3013 GCA_964557375.1 uncultured Spirochaetales bacterium
TAATTTCCCAAACACAGAATCACCAGAGCGAATACTCCTGTTTTATTTGTATATAAGGAGATTTTATGCTAAATTCAGAGGTGATGGATAAACAGGAACTGAGGCAGACGATACGGACCGAAATCGATGCCTACTTCAATGAAAAGATCTATGACTCCCCGGTGTTCAAACTCTCCGAACGGATCGTAAAAGTCGAGGAGGAGATAAAACACTTAGGGCAGCGGATCGACGATCTGATTCATCAGATGGACAAGAGATTCGAGCAAGTCGACAAGCGGTTCGAGCAAGTCGACAAACGGTTCGAGCAGGTCGACAGGCGATTTGATCAGGTCGATAAACGTTTCGACGACATGAATAAAAAGTTTGCCATGATGTTCACCTTCATGAGCTTAGGGTTCACACTTCTTGCCGTCTTGATGACGGTTTATCAATTCGTTAATTGAAAAACCTTTATAGTTCGTGACGCCAGGCAGTCCAGTATTTTTCGATTCGCAAGGGAAGTTGTTTCGGTTTCTCGGCAAAAATCCTTGCTCCGAGTTGAAACGCCTCTCTCTGGAGTGTTTCCCGCTTTGTCTTGATAAGTGAGTCCGCTTCCTTTTTAGCTTGTGTAAGTTGTTTATCATTTGACGAATCGTTGGGGAGTTCATCGGCCGACTGGTTGTCGGACGACGGGTTACGGTTCATCTCCCGGATAGAATCTGATAACACTGCCAGATCATGATCATCGCCGAGTAAATCGGAGAGATGATGCGCTTCGTTTTGCAACGCTTCTAAAACCGGCTCCCATACGGGGGCGAGAAGGCAGAGATGGTACCAATGGTACTTGACCCTTTTGCGCCACTCATGAAGCGCTTCATCACTTCGTTTCTCCCAGGCCACTGCCATGGCTTTTCGCCCCCGCCGATACGTTTTTTTCAAACCACTCAGGACGGCGGCAACGCTGTTATCATCGAGTCTCCAGTTTTCCACCCGCTCTCTCGCTTCTGCCATATTTTGACGGAACTGTGCCAATTTTTTCCGAGGCGATGTATCATCCTGCTCGATCGCCTTTTTTTGCTGCTCGAGCCGGTCTCTGATCACACCAGGGTTGGACAGGGAGGAGGCGATCGTGTCGAAAGCCTGAATGATCACCTCCGCGTCCCGCAGGTGCGACAGTCTTCGGGCCTCGTCTCGAAAAAAACCATTTTCGAACCGGTACGTTTCTTCCATTGCCGGACGTACCAACCGCACCAAACCGCGCAATTCCTTACACCGTTTACGGGCCTCATGAACTGTTTCTTCTTCAGTAACTGTATTGTCAGCAATGACGGTGATTACCGCATCGATCTCTTCGCCGGCGATGCGCCTGATTCCCGCTTCGACCGTCTCCTGTTTTTCAAATCGATAAGCCATTACAAGTCCTTCAGAGTAAAAGATGGTGGTAAACGGATAGGGAGTCAAGCATCAGTCAAGCATCAGAAAAAGGCTTGACTTTAACCAGAGGGGAGACTACCTTTTGAGGTACGATGAATCGTTTGCATACTACCCTGCTTATTCTGCTGGTACTCTCTTTTCCGATTTTCGCGCAAGACGGCCCGGGGAAAGGACCCCAGGAGCACCCGGACAGCACCGCCCCGGATAGACGCGTTCAGCAGGAGGACCCGCCCGAAGAGAGCGAGGAACAAGAAAAAAAAGAGAAGGAGTTCGTTGCTGCTTTCTCCTCTACCGATATAACCTATAACCCGCTCCACTCATACACAGCCACGGAAGCCCAGATATATACGGCAATCTACGAAGGACTCGTAACCTATCATCCTTATTCAATGGCCCCCACCCCCGCAGTGGCCAGAAAATGGGAAATTTCCGAAGATAAGAGGACGTACCGGTTTTTTATCAGGCAGGATGCACGCTACTGGAACGGAGACCGGATACTTGCTGAACATGTCAAAGACTCGTGGCTCAAGCTGCTCGACCCTGAAGTAAAAGCGGAATACTCTTTCCTGCTCGATGTCATCGACGGTGCGAAAGACTACCGGCTCGGTGTGAATGACGACCCCGATTCGGTAGCGATAGAAGTAGAGTCCGGTAATGTGCTCAAAGTGACCCTCGAACATCCGGCGGGCCACTTTCTCAAAGTGCTCTGTCACCACAGCTTTGTGCCCATCCATCCAAAACTTCTCGATGAGGATGATTGGAAGCAGTATCCGTCGCTGCTGGGAAACGGGCCGTATTACTTGGAGGAAAAAAAAGAAGACGAGCTGATACTCAAACGGAACGATTTGTACTGGGATGCCGACTCGGTTAAAATACCGAATCTCCGGATTGTTTTTATTGATGACCCGAGCATCATCACCGACCGCTTCAATAAAGGTGATATCCACTGGTCGGCCGACGGTATGGTGCTCGATCAGGTAAATAACAAAAATGCGATTGTACCCAATCCGATGTTTGCGACCAGCTACTTTTATTTCCGCTGTAAAGAGCCTCCTCTGGATGACCCTGATGTCAGAAGCGGGCTGGCCTATCTCCTGCCCTGGAAAGAAATCAGGAACGAGCAGTATATGTTCATCCCGACTCATACGCTGGTCCCTACCATCCCACAATATCCGGATCTGGAAGGGATTCAGAAACAGAACGTGATCAAAGGGTATACCTTACTCGATGAGGCCGGGTTCGAAAACGGCAAGGGCCTTCCCGAATTGGTTATCCGCATTCCGCAGGGATCAGAGAGTAACCGCATCGCTGAGCTGATAAAAACTGCCTGGGAAGAGAATCTCGAGGTATCGGTTACCATCGAGCAGTACAGTTACCCAGAGTATTATAACATCTTGAAAGAACCGGGATACGCGCTGGGGACAATAACCTGGATCGGGGATTTTCCGGACCCATTGACATTCCTGCAGATGTGGACAGCGGGAAGTAATTTAAACGATGCCGGCTACAACAGCCAGGAATTCGACCGGATCATCAAAGAATCCATGCGTCAGAGCGGTGAAGAGCGGTACAATACCCTCGCGGAAGCAGAAGAAATCAT
>CAZKZZ010000047.1:3113-22053 GCA_964557375.1 uncultured Spirochaetales bacterium
CAATAGAATCGCATGTTTTCGCAGTTTCTACCACTTTGACTATTTTTTGTTTTTTTAGTATACTAACGCCATGAAATCCACAAAAAAGAAGACGTCTCAATATACATTCAAGGTAAACCAGGAAGTTGTTTATCCTCTGCAGGGGGTCGGCCACATAAGCTCCATTGAAGACCGCGACTTCAAAGGTGAGAAAATCCCCTATTACATCATTTATCTCGAAGTATCGGATATGACGGTGATGGTCCCGGTGGACAAGGCCGAAGAGCTGGGAATTCGGGCAATCGTACCGAGTTCGGAAGCAAAAAAAGCGCTCGGAATCATTACGGAAGAGTATGAACCTGTAACTGCGGATTGGAAACTGCGTTATCAGATGAACCTCGATCTTCTCAAGAAAGGTAGTGTCACCGATATCGCCACTGTCGTACGCACTCTCTACCATCGAAGCAAAGTAAAAGAATTACCGATTTTAGAACGCAAACTGTTCGACAGCGCACTAAAACTCATGGTCGATGAAGTATCTTTCTCTCTCAAGAAAACTAAAGCGGAGGTAGAAGAGATCATTTTCAGCAAGCTGGAGACTGAGTGAACAGTGCATTAATCATGGCCGCCGGGGAGAGCAAGCGTGCCGGCTCCGGTAAGAACAAAATCTACCGAACAATTAAAAAAGAATCAGTACTCAAGAGATCGGTAAGACCCTTTATCGAAAACGAAAAGTTCGAACGGATCTGTATCGTCATAACAAAAGGCGAAGAAGAAGCGGTATCCCGTGCTCTTGCAGATTTCAGAAAATCACAGAAAATACAGTTTGCTGAAGGCGGGAAAACCAGACAGGAGTCGGTGTATGCCGGTCTTCAGGAACTTTCAGAGGAAGGTCCGGATATCGTACTTATCCATGATGCCGCCCGCCCCTGGGTCACCGAATATATCATAGAAGCGGTGCTGGAAGCGGTTGACAAATTCGGGGCCTGTGCACCGGTCATTACAGCACCGGATGCCTTGAAAATCGTAAATACCCAAGGGTTCATTACCGGACATCTACTCCGCTCCGAGACGGTCGCTGCTCAAACACCCCAGGGATTCAGATTCACCTCCATTCTCGAAGCACACCAAAAAGCATCGAACGACGGGATACCCTACATCGATGATACGGAAATATACAGTACGTACATAGGGAAAGTGTTTACCGTAGCAGGAGACCCTGTAAATCGAAAAATTACCTATATTCATGATATCGAACCGTATGAATAACTAGCGGGCAAAGGAACGAGTATGCGAGTGGGCTTCGGATATGATATTCACAAACTGGTAGCCGGACGAAAGCTCATGTTAGGCGGTGTGGAGATACCCTCTCCCGTAGGGGAGAAAGCACACTCCGACGGAGATGCTCTGCTCCATGCAGTAATCGACGCGCTCCTCGGTGCTGCATCGCTCGGAGATATCGGCAAGCACTTTCCTCCCGGAGATCCGGCCTATAAAGGGATTTCGAGCCGTGTTCTCTTGTCGCAAACTGGAACTCTCATCAAAAAACAAAACTATACGATTTCCAACATAGACTCCACCATTATCCTCGAAAGACCGAAACTTCTCCCCCATATTACTTCTATGAAAGAGAATATAGCTTCCGATTTGGGAATGGACCCCGGAGATGTTTCGATCAAAGGGAAAACAAAGGAGCAGTGCGATGCCGCAGGGGCCGGAGAGGCTGTTGAAGCGTACGCGGTAGTACTGCTTACACAGTCGACGGAGCATCATGGCTGACACTGCACAGTGGGAACCGATTTTCCGGATATTACGGAGTTCAGTAGAAAAGAATATTCTCCCCTCCGTTTCTCAAGTGGCACATGACCGGAAAGACCCGTTTCGAATCCTCATTTCCACCATGATATCTCTTCGTACGAAGGATGATGTTACCCTGCCCGCTTCGAACCGGCTCCTGGCCAAGGCGGACTCTCCCGCCGCGCTGGCCGATTTGAGTGAACAGGAGATCGCCGATCTTATCTACCCGGCCGGTTTCTATAAGACCAAAGCAAAAAACATCAAACGGACCGCCCTGCTGCTCGTAAAAAACGGCGGGAACGTACCGGCCGACAGAGAAAAACTGCTCGAGCTTCCCGGTGTGGGGAGAAAGACGGCCAATCTGGTTTTAAACCTCGGGTACGGGATCGATGCCATATGCGTTGATACCCACGTTCACCGGATCAGCAACAGGACCGGATGGGTCCGCACGGTTACTCCGGAACAGACCGAATACGCACTGATGGAGGTACTCCCAAAGCGGTACTGGATCGAAATCAACGAATTGCTGGTTTCTTTCGGACAGAAGATCTGTACACCGGTCTCCCCATTTTGTTCCCGCTGCGGCCTGCGGAATGATTTCTGTCGGCAAGTAGGCGTGGCCCGCAGCAGATAACCACGGCACACCGGCATCCGGTTACTCCTGCAGTTCCAACTCACATCTGGTAATCTGGGCCCTTACCCGTTCGACAATCTCCCGGTCGGCTTCGGGAACATCCCTGGTCAACAGGTCCCTTACCTTATCTCTCGCTAAGGCTACAGTATCTTTTTTTCCAGCTTCCGCCCAGATTTCGCGGTTTCCCCGTTCGGCAATCAATGGGTCCCGATGTTCACCGCCGTAGAGCAGATTAAGGGTGTGGTCTGCCATGATAAACGTACCCCGATGACCGGTCTGTTTTATCAAATCCTCTCCGATCATCTCTGTACTTGCGTCCACACCGGCGAGCAGACGCCGGACCTGTCCCACGATTTCCGCGTCGAGGACGAGCTGTTCATGGCTGATGGTCATCCCGCAGGCGTACATGCCGAGGTTTACAATCAGATCGTTTCCCGCTGCAGCCGCGCAGTACGTACTGAACGTTTTCTCCCAGGAGTTCTGCTCATCATGGGCATGATTGTCAGAGTTCGGTGCCGTGGTGTGGAGAGGCAGATTGTAGTACTTCGCCACCTGTGCTCCCGCAATCCTGGCCAAGGTCGTTTCTATCGAACCGACTAATGCTGTGCTCTTTTTCATATCGAAGGTGGTCCAGCTGCTCGCCCAGATAACCGGTGTTCCCGGGTTGAGCAGTTGGGTAATACAGATTCCGGATAGCGCTTCCGCATTGTGGACGGTAACCAGTCCGGCCAGAGAATAGGGAGAGCTTACCCCCGCGATCGGTTCCGGGAGAATCGCCACGGGAAAGCCCCGTTCGGCACACTCCACTACTCCCTCGACGGCACCCTTCTCCCAAAAAAGAGGTGACGTGGGAGAGAGCTGGCTTATCATATAGGCACCCTTTCGGGACGCTTCGGGTGCAGCAGTGAGCGTCATCTCCATCCCGAAGTGGTTAATTATCTCACTGTCCGTTGAAAAATAGATCGGTTTGGTCGAAAGCCTGATAGCGGCATCTAAAGAATAGAGAAGCGAAGATCTGGAGTTTACATCGGCCGGTGATGCCGGAAGACCTATCATATCGATATCTTCGAGGTGGTGAGAAAGCCTGACATACTCTTCGACCTCTTTAACGGTAAACGGCCTGTGTTCACCGGTAATCGGGTCATCGAAAAAAACGGCATTGTGTCCGCTTGCGAAATAGGCATTATCATCTCCTATGGTAAAAGCCCGTTCCCCGTTACGGTCGTATACATCAATACTTTTCGGCACCTGGTCGAGGCATTTCTGCAAAAGAGGTTCGGGAAAGGTCGCTACGCCCGAGCTCATATCCACAGGCAATCCCGCCGCTTTCAGCTTCTCTAAACTCGATTGACTATCGATTTTAACCCCTGTCTCTTCCAGGATTCGGACTGTTGCTTCAGTAATCTCCTGTACTTCCCGGTCGGAAAGTACCTTGATTTTATTGTGCTTCATATAAATCTCCTACCACGTTTTCTCTTACCAATCGATCCCCTGCAGGTCAATGTCCCCTGCATTGGTAATGTTTTTCCGTAACGACAGATACATCGTAATATACTTTTTGCTCATGTAAAAAACACGGCCGTTCACCGTTTTCCAGCCTTCACCGCTGTAGAACTGTTCCAGATTCGGTTTGCAGAAGAGCAGCCCCGCGGGAAAATCTCGGCGGCCGGCCTCTTCCATCGCTGCGGCAAGCAGCTGTTTTGCCAATCCTTTCCCCCTGTGATCGGGTGTTACACAGAGGGACTGGACTCCTGCAATGGTGATATCTTCACCGTTCCACACCACCGTACGGGAGACAATACCGAGCTGGCCGATTATCCGCTGCCCATTTTTAACAATTACCGTGTATACAGGAACAACACCGTTCCAGTACCGGCTCTTTGAAAACAGTGCGCGGTCTTCGGGAAAGCAGACACAAAGCAGTCCTTTGAGTGCTTTATCCAACGTGGGTCTCATATCGGTTTCATCGACAAATTCGAAATAAAACCCGTTCCGTTGTACTGCCATCGTTATACCATTCCTACTCACCTTGAGCGGGAGTGTTATAGGTGACTTCTTTCTCGACTATTTTGAAAAATCGAAGAACATTCTCAGCGAACATCCGCGGTTTAGCTGTTTCACTGCACCCGAGTTTATCGAGAATGTTTCCGTCCCGTTGAACCCATTCCTTTGCCCAGCTGCTGTTGTACCGCTCCGCCATGCCGTCGCTTCCAAAAAATACGTTGTGTTCTACATCGTATCCAATGGTGTACAGTTTCCGCAGCGCATCCTCGCGGTATATCTCAGGGGTCCCGGGAGTCGTATCGACAAACATCTCCGCGGAGACTTCAGGATTGACTCCCAATCCGTTTAAAAACTTACCGTAGACCGCGATACACTCGTCGTTCCAGGGCCAGGAAATGTGGGCAAGCGAGAACCTGAGCTTCGGTATGGTAATAAGAGGCTCAAAACCCGCCGGGCGGTTATACTGTGAAGAGGCGGCCCCGTCCCAGAGAATTCCCGAATGAAACATGACCGGCAATCCGGTCTCGGCAATCGCCCGGAAGGTTTTCATCGGTATCTCTTCACCGGGAAAAAAGCTGTTGCAGATTACTTTGAACCCCTTGACCCCGGCCGATGCGGCCCGGCCGACTTGGTCGAGGGCATCACCGGCTTCGGGATGTATCCAGAAAACAGGTATCAGTTCTTCAGGTCCTTCACACCATGCCATCAGATTTTCGAGCCTGGCTTCAGCAGTCCTTTCCATCTCATAACCGGAGAGGAGCGGGAAAGGTTCGGGCGGAACAGAAAGGAGCACTGCTCCATCGAAACCGGCAGAATAGAGACGCTCGAGGAACTCTTCTCTGTACGCGGGAGGCCCGAAAATATGAACATGTCCGTCTATTATCATCGTCAATATTCTCTCTTCCCGGATTGTATTGCTTCGATCTCTTCCTTTTGAAAGGCTTCCGCCATAGCGTCCAATTCTGCAGCGGTCTTCTCATCGATATGTTGAGGATGATGTTCTTCAAGGATCTTTTTTGCCGCCTCTCTGGCACGCTCTGCCATGTTCTTTCCACCTTCGGCTTTCCAATCTTCCCACTTCTTACGGCTGGTGATTTTCGGAAACCAGGTCACTTTACGCAGATACTCCATGGTGTGATCTTCGCCCAAATAATTACCGCCGATCCCCACCTGTTTTATAACATCGAGGGCAATCGTGTCCCGGTTTACTTCGAACCCTTCCACGATACGGAACGTGGCCCCTAAAAACTCATTGTCCAGAACACACTGCTCATAGCTGGCCGTGAGCATCTGGTCGAGCATCCCCACGGAGAGATGGACGAAATCGGCCCCGCCGAGTGAACAGGCAAGCAGCTGGAGCCCCCGTTCGTAACCGGCCTGCGCGTCTGAAATCGGAGCATCGATTCCGGTGCCCGCTTGACAGGGGAGATTGTAAAAATGGGCAAGCTGGGCCGTTGCCACGTGGATAATCTGGGTTTCGGGTGCCCCGCCGGAGTAAAGGCCTGTGCTCATATCCATGATGCCGGTTGCGATCGAATAAATGCAGGGCAGACCCGGCCGAATCATCTGAGCAAGACATATGCCGGTAAGGATATTTGCAGTCTGCTCGACTAAGGTCCCGGCAACGGTAATGGGAGTGGTTGCCCCGGGCAGGGCATCAGCCTCGATGTAGAGAGGAACACCCTGTTGGGCACACTCCATGAGCTCTTCTACTCTGATCCGCGGCTGAATGAGCGGACTGACTAAACAGAGGACAATCGTAAAAAAAGGCCGCTCCTGAAATGCCTCGGTGCTTCCCGCAAGTACCGCGGCCATCTCTACCTGGTCACGCACCCCTTTCTTCCCTAACGCCTGGGAATAGTAGTTACGGGAGGTGTTTTTCATAATTGCGGGGAAGAGTATTCGGTCGAACCCGGGCTGGGGGATGTCCTGGGGATTTACGATCCCGTGCATGATATGCAGGTTTTCCAAAGCATCCTGGAGCCGGGTGAGATCTTCGAGGTCTTTGAGCGTAGCCTGCTTCCGCTCTCCGTCGAGACCGATAACGTTCAGAGCGGAAGAGCCTCCAATGGTATACACATTTTTCTGGTCCACCCGGACATCCCACTGCGGGTCCCGCGCGTGGAGTGTAAATCGGGAAGGAGCGGTGGCCAAACACCTGCGGAGAACATACTCTGGTGTTTTGACCGTCATTGCATCAAAATCAACAATGCAGCCGTTCTCCTTCATAATTTCGAGAGCCGGACGATACTCCATCCTGACCCCCACATCGTGTAGTACTTCGAGGACCGCATTGTGAATCAGCTGCATCTCCTCTTCGCTCATGTAGTTTAATTGTCCGCCGTGTAATTCCCGTACCGCCACTTCCTTAACTCCTTATTTGAGAGACCCTGAAACCATGCCTTTGATAAAGTATTTTTGTCCAATGAAGTAGAGAACGAGCATTGGGATTGTAGCCAGCACCAGTCCGGACATGGTTGCAGGAATATCGAGATTGTATCGTGATTTAAAAACAGTAAGACCCACCATGAGTGTTTTCAACTCGTCCCGCTGCAGGAAAATGACGGCTATCAGAAGCTCGTTCCACACCCAGAGTGCGTTTACGAGAATTATGGTGATGATTGCCGGAGCAGCAAGGGGGAGAATGATTTTTCTCAAGATTACAATATCAGGACAGCCGTCAATACGGGCCGAACTCATAATCTCATCAGGGATGGTCTTAAAGAAATTGGTGAGCATATAGATGGAAAAGGGGAGCGTGAGCCCCACATATATCAATATGACGCTGGCGTAGGTGTTCAAGATATGCAGTTGAATCATCAATTTGAACAGAGGGATAACCATAACTACCGGAGGTACGACCATCAAAGTAAGAATGAAACTGAAAATGGTGTCTCTGTTTCGAAAACTCATCTTTGCAAAAGCAAAGGCGGCAAGACTCGCTATAATCGTGTTAAAGGCGATCGAACCGCCGGTGAGAATGATGCTGTTGAGAAACCAGCGCGGGAAACTCTCCCCTTTCAAGACTTCTATGAAATTCTCCAGTACAGGTTTGAGGGGAATACTGAACCTGTTTACCAGATATTCCGCATCGGTTTTAAAAGAGGTAGCAAACATATAATAAACAGGAAAAATGCAGGCAACGGCAAACAGAACAAGAACAATCTGTTTCCAAGTGTTTCCCCATTTTATCCTGCTTCTCTCCCGCTGCCGGGTAGCTTTTTTTTCTGCTGTATCACTCATGATTCCGTCTCCAGCCGTTTGGATACGTTCGCCCTCAACAGGATCAGTGCAATGGTTATAACAAGAAGGAGTATCGAGGCGGCAGAGGCTTTACCCATCTGGTTATATCGAAAAGCGGTGAGATAGATAAACAACTCAGCCACCATGGTACTGCCTCCCGGCCCGCCCGAGGTCATCACATACACGTAGTTGAATACCCAGGAAAGCATGGTTATGATCATGATCACAACATAGAACTCAATGACCAGCGAAAGCTGAGGAATGGTAATCCGGACAAGGGTCTGCCACCAATTTGCTCCTTCGAGCTTTGCTGCTTCATACATCTGTTCATCGACCGACATCAGCCGGGCAAAAAAGAGCACTACTCCGAAACCGAACTCCTTCCATACGATTACCCCCATGATCGTCCAGAGTGCGTATTTAGGGCTCCCGAGCCAGTCTAAGGCGAGAAAATCGAGATGCAGGGTCTCGAGAATGAGGTTCAGGATTCCGTTCAGCTGGAATATATAACTGAACACGATACCGACCACGGGAATAGCCAAAAGATAAGGCATAAAAAAGATAGTGCGGTACACCTGCCATCCCCGAAGCTGTTCATAGAGGAGGACCGAGAACATTATTGCTACGAATACGAGAATCGGTACGGCAATGAGGAGTATAAAATTATGCGATATCGCACTTCGGAACACCTCGTCCTCAAAAAGTGAGATGTAATTCTGAAGCCCGATAAACACATTCCCTCTGGAACTGATTCTCAAAAGCGAATATCGAAACACCTGGATAACCGGATAAAAGAAAATGACGGCTATCGTAATGAGAGCGGGAGATAGATATAGATATGGTTTAAGTTTCCGTTCCACCATGAATCTTCTTCCTGTCTAGAAAAAACGTAATAACGGACCGGCTGAGAACAGAATCCACCTATGCCGGTAACCCAGGGTAATAGGACCGGCAGGAAACTGCCCCGCCGGCCGGCCCGTTTTTCAATAGATCGCTACGATAAAACCCTATTTAATCCAATTTTCGAAATCCTGTACAGATTCAGGATTTTCTTTACGCCATTTGGTGATGACATCTTCCTGTAATTGGGCACATTCTGAAGGGGTAAACTCCCCGGCGAACAGTTTCTGACAACCGACGAAGTTGGCCTGTTCATCGAGAATACTGGGAATAAAGTTTTCCAGATTTGGGCCCGGTTTTGCTTTGATCCAGTTAAAGACCTTCTTCATCTGCGGTGTCGTTATTTTGGAAGAATCGAATCTGTCGTCTGCGGGGAACACCCCGGTCTTGTCGTACCAGGCATTGAGCCTGTCATCGGTATGGGTAAACATGAGGAAATCAGCAGCTTCCTGTTTGTGTTTTGACCAGGAGGTAATACCGAGGCCCTGTGCGGTAACGGTGTAGGAATCGGCCAGGTCGCCATCACCCCAGACAGGGATCATCATGACACCGAAATTGTCCGCACCGATCGTCTCGAGCCATCCGGGATAGAAGCTGTCGTTACCGAAGATCATGGCTGCATCGCCGCGGACGAAGAGGTCCTGTCCCTGCTGATAGTCGAGAGAGTTTATGTCTTCGTTCCAGTACCCTTTCTGCTTTAATTCGTAGAGCTTCTCCCACCATGCGGCAAACTTGGGATCGGTAAAACTGTAATCACCGACAGCAGCCTTCTTCAATTCCTCCGCGGAATCGAGACTCTGTTTGGAGAGCAGCTGCCATATCCAGCCGCCGAACCATCCGTCTTTGAGCCCGCCTGCAATCGGAATAATTCCCGCCTGTTTGAGCTGTTCACAAGCGTAGAGAAAATCATCCCACTGGCTGTAGTCCTTTTCCGGGTCAAGTCCGGCTTCTCTGAACAGGTCTTTCCGGTACGCCATGGAGTTTCCTGAGAGATACCACCCGATACCCCACAGTTTTCCGTTATATTCCCGTTCAACATTACTGATGTAGTGACTGTACTCCGATTCCGGAATGTAATCACTTATGGGTGCGAGGTGTCCGGCCCAGGCATCTTCGAGTGTCCATACACCGCCCCAGAAATACTGGATATCAGGTCCTTGCTGGGCAGCCGCTGCTGTTTTGAATGCAGGAACGAGATTGTCGGTCGACTGGAGTACCGTTTCAAAGGTAACACCGGGGTTCTCCTCACTGTACATCTTGGTGGTCTCTTCCATCCATGCTTCAGCACCGGGAGCTTCTTGTTCGCCCCACCACCAGATGACCAGTTCCGCTTCTTTTGCTCCACCCGCTTCCTGTTCTCCTGCTGCAAACAATGAAAACGCACAAAAAATGAGAACGACGGTAAGAGCAACCGATTTTGCGAAGAGATGTTTCTTCATATGAAACCTCCTATATGATTTTTGGACCTCAACGGGTCCGCTAAAAAGCCTGTATTTCGTCGATGCAATATGCTGCCGAGGCAATGCTGCCGAGGCAGCTACGTTAACGCCATATCCGCCGGGCGTACTCCTTAGAAATCGAGAGAAACTGTTCGTACAGCCTTGGTACGTCGGTACTTTCGTCCGGTATAAAGACGATCGGCATTGCAATAACATCCGGAGCAAGTATTTCCATAACCTCGCCATACGTGTGCAGCGCCTCTTCCGGAGTTTCGTTATCGTAAATAATATAGATTACCCCTTTATGCCGGTACGGCTCCTTTAAAGCGGGGAAATCATCTTTCGAATACCGGTAGGCGAGGTTTACCCCTGACAGCGGGGGATCATGATTCAAGTAATCAGGCCCGCAGGGATTGGGTCCGCAATTGTGAAGCAGCCCGGGACCGAATTTCCGGACCACTTTGTTGTTAAACGGTACATCAAATCTGTTGAAGAAATCGGTTTGATAGTTGGCTGATGTGTCCGAGCTGACGTGTCCCTTTTTCCCTTCCGGACACCAAAAGTAGAACCAGTCGGACGAGGCCAGCCGGTTTATATCTCCCGCTAAACGGATGACTTCTTCGGTAAACTCGATGATTGTTTCAGTTATAAGTCCGGCAAGGTGGTCTATCTTCTGCGGATCGTCTACCATGGTAAGATAAAAATTATCTGCCCCCAGGATATCATGAGCAACACCTAAGATACCGTTGTTGTCCAGTCCTGATACATAGACCTGTTCATCCAGTTCTTTGAGAAAGTAGGTGAGAAAATCGAGAAATTGAGGGAACATCCCGTCTCTATGAATGTCCGGTTTTTGAATGTTGTACACATCCTCAGGATTACCGATAAGCGGTCCCTTGGCATAGGGAGTCTGGTCCGGATTGTCGCTCCAATGTACGGGGAGCCCGAAGGCGTTATCCACACCCACACAGCCGATGTTGATAAACACGGAGGGGATGTAGTCATCCGGTATAAGCTCGAGCGACTGCCGGATACTGTAGAGCCGGAGCCGCAGCTGCTTTTCCTTATCGGTAAGTTCCTCTCTTACCGTATATCCCCACGGGTTGAATCCGAGGTCGAACCATATTGGAATGTGGTCCACCTCTTCATAGTTCCAGACCCTTCGAACATTTTCTTTTCTTCGTTCGATCTCTTGTGTCGGTATATCGAAATCCAGTTTCATATAGATATCCGGTTTATACATCCAGTAATTCTAAACTCTTTTTAAGCGATTCCTCATGGTCCATGGTCGGCCAATATTCGAGGCCGAATGTGCCGTCGAATCCCGCTTTTTGGACTTCCCGAATGATAAAGGGATAGTCGAGTTCGTTATTAAACGGCTCATGCCGGCCGGGTACTCCTGCAAGCTGAAAGGCGGCAATATGTTCGAGATTCTCCTTGATGAACTCGGTTTGATTACCGGCCATTATCTGCATGTGATAAATATCGTAGAGCAGTTTTACACTAGGGCTGGCGACCGCTTTCACGACATCGACTCCGAGCTGAGGATCGTCGAGGAAACAATCGGGATGGTCAACCTTTGTATTCCACGGCTCCAACAGGATAACGATGCCCTCCTTCTCGCACTCGGTGGCCTGTGCCTTGAGTGTTTCTATCATGCTCTCCACAGCCTCTTCGTTGGAGATAGAACTGTCCACATTCCCGCTGCCGCTTACGAGAAACTTACATCCCACTTTTTTTGCGAGCGGAATAATTTCACCGAGACTGTCCACGGCCAGCTGACGGTCTTTTTTATTGATTAAAGAAGCTTCTATCCCCCCGTCGGGATGACAAAAGACAAAACTGTTGGTGATAAGCCCATGTTTTTCATTGAGCTCTGCCAGCATATCAAAATCTTTCATCTCATCGGTGATATTAGCACCGTCAAACGCCTTATTGTGGAACCAGAGATCGTAATATGTATATCCTATGGATGCGACCTTCTCGATTCGGGATTTATAATCAAGATTTCCGAAAACCGGTTCAACGCAAATACTGATTTTTGCCATTTCCAATCCTCCTCGTATCAGTGGTTATTGTTCACTACAGAATATTATGCCAGCTCAGCCGCCACTTTTTGAATACCGTGCGCGACCATATCACAATCCTCTTCACTCATTTGGGCCGGAATATCGAGATGGACCACTCTCGATAAGTATTCCAGTGTATTGGGACACATATCCTCTGAGTACTGCACCTCTTCTCCCTTATGGTAAGGGCAGGTCCACGGACACCCTTCCGGTGTGGGGGTCTTCTTCTCGATTATGTGGTTCCAGTGGGCATAGATGTGCCAATCCGGAATACCTGAGTTATAGACTCCGGCTGCGTCGACCCCTTCGGCCTGGAGCGCCTCAGTAAACGGCTGTACCTTCTCTTTGGAATCGAGATAAAACATCAAACAGATTGCCGCATCTCCTTCAGCGTCATTGACCGGTCGAAGGCTGATACCTTTGGTATCCTTTATCTGCTCCGTGATCCGTTTTTTGTTTCTCCGCATTGACCCGACGAGAGAATCCAGTTTTCCCAATTGGGCCAACATCACCGCCCCGGTCAATTCACTCATTCGATAGTTGACCCCGCTGAACAGTTCGCCTTCGTACCGTTCTTCGGCAAACCGGTCGGGCCGCCAGCAGGCCGCGGTGTCATGGTATCCCATCGCCCTGTCATAGAGGAGGCCGTCATTGGTAACCAGCATTCCTCCTTCTCCGGCAGTAATAATCTTGTGATACTGGAACGAAAAAGCGCCTGCGTCACCGAAAGTCCCCAGGTTCTTGCCTTTATAGGACCCGCCCGCGGCTTGAGCAACATCTTCTATCACCTTGAGATCATGTTTGCGGGCAATTTCCATGATACGGTCCATATCGCAGGGCACCCCCCGCATATGCACGACAATAACCGCTTTGGTAGACGGGGTTATTTTTTTCTCCAGGTCATCCGGGTCCATAGTGAGGGTCTCATCGACCTCGCAGATGACCGGTATGGCTTTTGCCGCAACAACAGCAGCACAGGAGGCAAAAAAGGTGTACCCTGGGACAATTACTTCATCCCCGGGGCCTACCCCAACTGCGACCAGCCCGGTAATCAGTGCACCGGTGCAGTTCGTCGTTGCCAGAGCGTGCTTTACACCTATTTTCTCAGCAAATGTTGTTTCCAGTTCCCGTACTTTTGACGGAAATTCCTCCGGACCGTAATATCGGAACAGGTATTTGCGGTCCAACACTTCGAGGACCTGCTGTTTCTCCTCTTCTCCTATTTCTAATCCGCCCGGAAACATCGAATAATTTGATGTAGTCTTCGCCTTCGGGCCGCCGTTGATGGCAAGCTTCTCACTCATTAAAATCCTCCATTACTAAAACCTTTTAGTAATTGTAGAATATAAAACCAAATTTGTCAATATTTTTTTATCAATTGATTTTTACTCGTCGATCTGTTTTACACTCTTTCGTTTGATGAGCTCACCGGCAAAGAAGACTTTATTCGGTTTGGTGTAGTCACCCTGAATAAGATCGATAATCGTCTCGATAGCAAACTCGCCCATTTTCGCCATATCGAACTTAATGGTAGTAAGAGGCGGCTGGATATACTTGCTCAAGATGACATTATCCATGCTGATAACGGAAATATCATCCGGAACTGTGTATCCTTCGGCTTGTAACTGCCGGATTACTCCGATTGCATAGATATCGGCGGCACAGTATAAAGCGGTCGGGACATCCCCCTCGCATTCTGCAGCCAATTCTGCAGCACACCGCTCGCCGCTTTTTTCATCGCCATTTGCTGCTTTGAACCGGAGCCACTTCTCGACGAGGGGCAGTTTGTTTTTCTTGAGGGACCGTTTGAAGCCGTAGTACGTTTGTTTCCCGTACATGCTGGCCTGGGTCTCTCCAATGTAGCCGATTTTTGTGTGGCCGCACGAGATGAGGTAGTCCACGGCCAGCTCCGCACCCTGGACATGGTCCACTTCTACAGCAATTGTATCTTTTGACCGCATATGGTCATCCACGAGCACTGTAGGAATTCCGGTGGACCGGATATTGTCAATTATCTGGAGGTTCATCTCTCCGATGATAATAATGCCGTCGACATCCCTGTTCTTGACAACGTCCGGTATCTGATTGTACCGTTCACCGTTTACGCTGGAAATGAGCAGATTGTATCCGAGCTGCTCACTTTTCGTAAGGGCGGAACTGAGCACTTCCATCAGGAAGAGGTGCCGGAGGGGCGAGCGGTGTTCTTCATGGAGAATACCGATGTTGTTGGTGCATTTGAACAAAAGCCTTCTTGCCTGCTGATTAGGTACGTAGTTATACTTTTCTACGATTTGGAGTATCCGTTCTCTGGTTTTTTCACTTATTCCTTTTCTATTATTGAGCGCAATGGAGACTGCCGAGGGAGAGACGTTGGCTTTTTTGGCAATATCGAGGATGGTCAACGACTTTTTCATTGTATCACAACGTTACCATTATTATCGACATTCTGTACACCCCGCCTTGATTCGAACAAACTGCAGATTATGACTGCTTCCCGCTCTTCTCCGGGCCCCAATGTTCCCTGAAGACCGGTTTTTTCGATAACACGCGCAAGTCCCTGTCCCGGAATCGAGCTGTTCGGCTCGATGGCAGTAACGTAGTAATTTTTGTACCAAGGAAACCCGGGGGTACAATTGATGTCCTGCCAGTACCAGGCAAAAGGGAACAGTTCCGCCGGCCAGGTGAGCGCAACCCCCATTTCGAGCACACTGTTCGTGATGGCATACCATCCCTCTTTGAAGTCCTTCAAATAGTAGAGAAAAGCACGTTCTTCTTCGGGGCCCGGAATCCGGGAAAGGTCGACGGTCCTGCCGTCTTCTACCGAAGCGTTGGGCCAGCCGTGCTCACTGTTCAATTCCAAAGGATTGTTGATTCCGGCATAAGTGTCATCTACGAGAAGTGAACCTGCATCAGTTTGAACAATACAATCGGGACTGAGAAAGGGGGGCCCGAATGCCGGATGGTGTCCCCACATATAGTCACACGGCTCCTTTCCGTAATTAACAATCTTCTCGCGAAGAGAAAATTTCTTTTCTCCGCGGTGCAGTGTGACGGTCCGCTCGAGGAGAAACGGCGTTCTGAAAAGCCTGGTAAACAGTTTTATACGGACCGACCCGGGTCCGTTTTCTTCGATTTCATAATCCCAAGAAGAAAGAGAAGCTTCTCCGTGGAAGGTGAGCTCGCTGTTCTTATAGACACAGGGGTCGCCTCCGTTGGGAAAGAGAAGCTGCCATCCCCCCTCATAATGTTCGAGCCATATATTCTCAGGACTGCTCGTAGTGGTAATGGTATAACGGGGATCTTTGAGCCCGGTCGGGGTTTTCGCGAGAACATCGATATCTTTCGGCTTGTAGATGAGCCGATACATATCCGCCCCCTTATCCGGTAACACCGTTAAGGAGATGAATTCGTTTTCGAGGATGAGTGCACCGATCGTTTTCCCGAGTGTCGTTTTGGTTAAAGAACAGTCTGATTCAGAAGCCATAACCGTTATAACGCAGTATAAATGAGCTCAGGTTTCTTCTGCAATAAGTAACGTTTTCGGATCCAGTTTTAGGTGAAGATCCTGCGTGCGAATCTCTCCATGGTCTTTGGCCAGTTCGAGATGTACATAATCTTCTATATATCTGAGAGTAATGAGCACATCGACAACATCGATAACATGCTCCAATTCGCGGGGAATACCCTGATCGTTAAAAATGGGTTCTTCAGCGCTGAGGGAAGCACTGAACCACACCTCGATCCCCATCCGGTTGGCAAAATCTTTTACCAGAGTAAGCCCTTCCGTGCTGGTCTTTAAAAAATCATACCCGTCGACAACGATAGTTTCTGCAGCGAAGTTACCGTTATGTATCATTGCCTCTAAACTGCTCAAGATCTGTTTGGGCTCGACCCCTTCCTGATTGAAATTCATGATAACTCTGTTTTTGATCAGCTCATCATGTACTTCTACAGCAGATTCGAGCTCGCGCTTCTTAGCAATTTCCCTGAAGATATCTTCGTACCATGAGATGATGTGATCTGTCCGTGAAGAAAACGACACGTGTATAACATGTTTGCCCTGAAAGAGTTTGTCTGTTGCGATATGGACAAGGCACGCGGTCTTACCTACTCCCTTTCGCGAGGCCACCACCCCTATATTCCCGTTCCCGACACCGCCGTGGATCGATTTTTCCAGAATACGAAGGGGGCTCCGTTTTATCAATTCAGATTTTACCATTGTTCTCCGGTCTCCTTTGTTTTCATGATTGTTCTTTCTTACGCTGTTCCTGATACTCTTCGATCAGCTCTTTTGCAATATTCTTCGGAACAGTACCGTATTTTCGAAACTCCATTGAATATTCCGCCTTGCCCTGGGTGAGTGAACGAAGGGCGGTTGAATATCCAAACATCTCACTCAACGGGACTTCGGCCTCCACCTTGGTAAAATTACCGTCCTCTACGGAACTGATAATGATACCTCTCCGCTGGTTGAGGCTGGCAAACACACTCCCCTGGAACTCGGATGGTGTTTCTATCTGTACTGTCATAATGGGTTCGAGGATTTTCGGCTTTGCTTTGGGGTATGCTTGGCGGAAAGCGCTGATCGAAGCGGCGGTAAAAGCCAGCTCCGAGCTGTCTACAGCATGATACTGTCCGTCATTCAAGACCACCCGCACACCGGTAATCGGATACCCGATGAGATTTCCTTTTTCCAATGCTGTTTTAAATCCCTTATCGCAGGCCGGAATGTAATCTTTAGGAATATTTCCGCCCTTGATCTCGTCGACAAACTCATAATCGGTAGACTGTGACCCGTCATCTTCAGTTGATATTTCGATCGGTTCGATATACCCGACCACCCGGCCGAACTGTCCCGCACCGCCGGTCTGTTTCTTGTGGGTGTAGTCGAAATCCGCCCGCTCCGTTATCGCCTCCCGATACGCTACCTGGGGTATTCCGGTTTCAACGGCAGCTTTGTACTCTCTGCGCATTCGTTCGACATACACTTCGAGGTGCAGTTCTCCCATGCCCTGGATGATCGTCTGGTTCGATTCAGAGTCCACATAGGTCCTGAACGTAGGGTCTTCCTTAGTAAACCTGTTCAAGGCCTTTCCCATATTATCCTCGGATTTCTTGTCTGCAGGCTGGAGTGCAAGATAAATTACCGGTTTGGGTACATACATCGACGTCATGGAATAATGTAACCCGGGAGCAACGAACGTATCGCCGGAAGCACAGTCGATCCCGAAAAGTGCCACAATATCACCGCTTCCTGCTTCAGTAATATCTTCCATACTTTCAGCATGCATGCGGATAAGCCGTCCTACCTTAAATTTTCTCTTAACCCGGGTATTGAAGAGGTCTTCCCCCTTCTTTACCAGCCCCTGATAAATACGGATATACGTGAGCTGACCGTAGGCAGTGTCCTCGAGTTTAAAGGCAAGGGCAACCGTAGGTTTGGATTCTTCCGGTTCGAGTACTACCTCCTGTTCGTTGTTGTCCAGGTCGAGTGCCCTGTTTTCGACTTCGGATGGGTTGGGCAGATAGTCGATTACCCCATCTAAGAGAAGCTGTACACCTTTGTTGTGATAAGCAGAACCCATGTAAACAGGCGTAAGCTCTTGGGAGAGTGTGCCGGCCCGTACTGCATGCCTGATCTGCTCTTCGGTCTCCTTACCTTCGAGAAAAGCTTCGGCAAGCTCATCAGAAAACATGGATGCCGCATCGAGGAGGGTTTCCCGTTTTTCCGCGGCGAGTTCCTGCAGCTCCGCCGGTATCTCTTCTTCCCGGACAATTTCCCCGGCCGGACCGTCGAAGTAGCACGCCTTCATCTTGATGAGGTCTACAACACCTTCATGGTCACTTTCGAGACCGATTGGAATCTGCATGAGTACAGCGTTGTGATTGAGTTTTTCCCGCAGTTGTCTGGTCACTTTGAAAGGATCGGCACCGGTGCGGTCGCACTTATTGATAAAGGCAACGCGCGGAACATTGTACCGCCGCAGCTGGCGGTCAACGGTGATACTCTGTGACTGTACACCGCCCACGGAGCACAGCACCAAAATGGCGCCGTCCAAGACCCGTAAAGCGCGCTCGACTTCGATCGTGAAATCAACGTGGCCCGGCGTGTCGATGATATTTATAGAAAAGTCTTTCCATGTAACGCGGGTTGCAGCTGAAGCAATAGTAATACCCCGCTCCCGTTCCAGTTCCATCGAATCCATCGTTGCACCAACACCGTCTTTACCGCGGACCTCGTGCATGGCATGTATCCTCTTACAGTAGAAGAGAATCCGCTCAGTAAGGGTGGTCTTTCCGGAGTCTATATGGGCGCTTATGCCTATATTCCGCATTTTTGGTACCATAAAGTTTCAATACCTCTTTATTTTATATTATAATTGATTGATGTGCTTCGTGCAAAATGAGAATCACATCTGCACCGGCACCTTACATACATAAGGGGAGTATTGTCAGAATCAAAATATACTAATTATGGGCAAAGAAGAAAAGTCATTTGTGATGAAAAACTCCCACAGCTCCTGTTATATCGGGACTTCCGGTTATTCGTACGATGATTGGCGTGAGGTGTTCTACCCGCCTTCCCTCGACAAGAAGGATTTTCTACCCTTCTACGCCGAACGGTTTCCGTTTGTCGAACTGAACTTTTCCTACTACAAGCAGCCCGATTCAGGAATGCTTGGAAGGATCGCTGATAAGACCCCTCCCGAGTTCCTCTTTACCATCAAAGGGCATAAGAGTTTTACCCATGAGCGGGGCAGAGAGTGGAAGGATGAAGCACATCGGTTCAAGCAGAATGTGCTCCCCCTCGTAGAAGAGAAGAGAATACCGGCGGTCGTGCTTCAGTTTCCCTATTCTTTCCATTACACTCCGCC
>CAZKZZ010000048.1:0-21903 GCA_964557375.1 uncultured Spirochaetales bacterium
AAAACGGAACAGGCAGGTATGCAAATGTTCTGTAAAAGTGTACAATGACCACTTTCATCTATATTAGAGAGGGATAACGTGATAAAGAGAAAAGAGCTTCAGAGCCCGTCCCTGTTTATCGGCAAACAGGGGAATGGTATTATTAGTTTCGGTTCCGGACAGCCGGACCTTCCTCCGCCATCCCAGGCGGTTGACGATATCGATATCCGCCATGATCTCCGATATGGTCTCATCCAGGGGGAGGCATTACTGAGGGAAGCTTTGTCAGGTGAATATCCCCGCTCGACTGCAGACAATTTCGTTATCACCAATGGAGCATCTGAGGCTTTAGATCTCATTTTTCGCGCTCTCGGATCGGGCAAAATTCTTGTGCCCAAGCCGTACTACTACTCCTATCCTCATATTGTCAGATTTGCAGGGATGGAACCGGTATTTACCCAATTAACGGATGGACGGATAGACATCGATGATTTCGAACAAAAAGTACAGGAATGCGCCGCCGTCCTTATCAATTCCCCGTCAAATCCGACCGGCAGAATCGAAGCAATGGATACATTGAAAGAGATAGAAAAGCTGTCCGCGAAACTCGGATTCTATATCATCTCCGATGAAGTTTATAAAGACATTATCTATGAACGGGACAATTATCTCATCCAAGGTGAGCAGGTCATCACGGTCAATTCTTTTTCCAAGACCTACGCAATGTGCGGCGTGCGGGTGGGATATTTGTGGAGTTACGACCAGTCCCTGGTACAGCGGATAATCGACATCAAGACCCACACCTCCATGAACACAAACCTCGTCGGGCAGGATATGGCCCTTAATGCGATGAAGGCCCCCCGGTCCTACATCGATGAACAGTTGTCGATATGGGAGCGGAGACGGGACATCGTTTACGACGGGCTTACCTCTCTCGGCCTGGATCTGTGGAAGCCGGAAGGGGCTTTCTACGTTCTGCCCAAAGTCCCTGACCCGGAGGAGTTCGTGTGGCGGTTGTATACCGAATATAAGGTCATCACATATCTGGGTGAGTGGTTCGGAGCTCCCGACCGGGTACGGCTGAGTTACGCCCTGGATGAGAAAGAAATCGAAGAGGGGCTGAATCGAATCGAATCGTGTTTAAAGGTCATGAAAGCGAATCGATCTTACGAACCATCCATTTCTTAGAGAAAAATCCGATAGCAAGAACCGAAGCGTGAAAAACCAGATAGAGCGCGAAGGGGAGGTACGCCCCGGAGATACTCACGCCGACGACATTGATGAGCAGATAACTTACGAGAAAAAGAAACACACCGTTCGTTGTAAAATCGGATATCAGGACAAAACCGCCCCATCCGTTACGTGTAAAGATGATCTCGAATGGATATCCGAAAAGTTCGATGAAAAAGAACACCGCTAAAAACCGCAAAGCGGACCGTCCTGCTTCGAGAAGGGCGGGATCGCTGTTGAAAATTCGGATTACCGCTTCCGGGAAAAAGAATGTGACTGAAGCGATTACTGCTCCGATAATCACGGCAATGGTCACTCCGCTCCAGGAGTATCGAAGGGCCTCCTCTTTTTCCTTTCGCCCCAATGCGTTGCCGACCAGAATGGATGCTCCTTCTGCAAACCCCCCTGAGATCATCTTCCCTGTCCAGTAGAGGATAAACAACACATGCATTATTCCCAGATAGATCGTTCCGTATCCGGCGACGAAGGATTCGTAGACGAGAAAGAACACCTGGTTGGACAGGTTCTGCAGGGTGATAGGGATGCACGATTTTCCGATATCCCGGATCAGGACCCAGTTGATCGTTTTCAGTGAAAACCGCCGGTACTTTTTATACACCGGATCGAATAAAACGGTTGCTAAGAAGTAGATGCATCCGATCGATTGAGCGGCCAGAGTCCCCCAGGCCGCCCCCCGCATCCCCATGGCGGGGAAACCCAATTTACCGTAGATCAGCACATAGTTGAACAGCACGTTGAGTAGATTGGTCATGACCGAGGCGACCATCACCGTCTTCGTTCTCCCGATCCCGGCTATGAATCCGTATATCCCGTAAAAGACCGCGATAACGGGCATGGCCCACCTGACAATTTTGATATAATCGTAGGCCAAGCCAATGACGTTTCCATCGTCTAATAATATGTTGAGCACCGGGTTTGCAAAAAAGGAGACCAGGACGGCGGTAAACCCGGAGAACAGAGAAAAAATCATGGCATGGGCAAGTATATCTCCCGTCTCCCGCTCCCTTCTCTTTTTTGTTTCCGGGGATTCCGCTATCTGTTCCCTGCCGAATCTCCTCGCCGCAAGTGCTTGTGTGCCGGGTGCGGTCGTCCAAGAGAAGACCCAGAGAATTTCGGCGATGAGACCACCCACCGCGATAGCTGCCAGATGATCGGTCCCCAGTCTGCCTACCATGGCCGAGTCCGCAATGAACATCACATATTCGGCGAAAAGACCTGCAAGAAGGGGAGCGCCGAGTTTAATCGTCTTTGTTAAGTGGTGTCGGGTAAACGGAATAACACAACTCCTTTTTATATCCGCTCTCAGCAAATCATAGAGAAAAAGCAGGAAAAATCAACCCGGCTGATACCTTATATTTCTACTAGGTTTTACCATTTGACATTTCCCAAAATGCCGTTAAAATACAATGCATGGCTGAGTCAAAGAAAGGGAAATCCCTCATCATGAAGCAGAAACCAATGCTGCAGGTCGTCTATGCACTGGTCCCGCTGGTGTTTGCTTCAATCTATTTTTTTGGATGGAGAACTCTGCTTGTTCTTGCAGTAGTAAATATTGCCGGATTCCTTTCAGAATATCTATTTGCACGGGTAAACAACAAACCGGTAACGTCCGCTATCTTTGTATCAAATTTTTTGTTTGCCCTCAGTCTCCCTCCCGGTCTTCCTCTATGGATGGCGGCGGTAGGAATCATTTTCGGTGTGGTCTTCGGCAAGATGGTCTTCGGCGGTTTCGGCATGAACGTGTTCAATCCTGCGATCTCGGGACGGGCATTTCTCTATATTAGCTTCGTTGTCCCCATGACGGGAAGCTGGGTGAATCCGGTCGGAGGAGTCGCGGGCGGTTTTACGGCATTTCAGGCGGACGCCGTCACTCAGGCTACCCCGCTTGCCATGTATGCCCAGGGAGAGACGGTCCCGCTGCTCGATCTTTTTCTCGGGAATGTATCCGGTTCGATGGGAGAGACGGCCGCTTTCTTGATCATTATCGCCGGGTTGTATCTGATGATCAAAAAAGTTGCCAATTTCAGAGTTGTTATCGGTGGCTTTATCGGGTTCCTGCTCTTCCAGATTATTTTCTGGCTGGCCGGAATATCTCCGGCAGTAGATCCGGTTACCTCTTTATTGAGCGGCAGTTTTCTTTTTGCAGTCATGTTCAATGTTACCGATCCGGTATCCGCCTCTCAGAGAACGGATTTGGGCAGATGGATTTACGGATTTATGTTCGGTTCTCTGGTCGTGCTTATCAGATTGTTCTCTACCTGGCCTGAAGGTACAACGTTTGCTATTCTCATAATCAACATGTTTGCCCCCCTCCTGGACCGAATCATTCGTGAAACGCGCGAAGCACGTAAAGCCAAAGCAAAAGGGGCGGAAGCATGAAAGAACAGAGTGCGTTCAAGAAACGGATCTATCCCCTCATCTTTATGTTTGCAATAACGGCAGTGTTTATAACGGTCGTCTCCGGAATACATCTCAGTACCACTGAAATTGTCGCTCTCAACGAACGGCTCTATATCAGAGAGGCGGTGCTCTATGCGGCAGATATAGAAATTCCGGACACTGCAGAAGCCATTACCGAAAAGTTCAACGAAAGGGTAAATGAAGTAACCTCCGGTCCCGGCGGTGAAGAAACCGATTATTTTGAATTGCTCGATTCGGCCGGAAATGTAGATGGGTATGCAATTTTTATACGGGGCGCCGGACTCTGGGGTGAAATTCGAGCAATTCTTGCTTTCGAATCGGACCTCGAAACGATCCGCGGTATCGAGTTTATAGCTCAAAACGAAACCCCGGGTCTCGGAGCGCGAATTACTGAGAATTGGTTCAAAGAACAATTTCGGGGGAAAACACTGCCTCTGGAATTGGTCCCTGAAGATACAGCCGATGAAGAAAATGAAATCGATGCAATAACCGGTGCAACCGTATCTTCCACATCCGTGATGACAATCATACGAGACGGGGTAGAGAAAGTCGACAATGTTGTGGAATGAGAGGATTAGGTGAGAATCCTGTGTAAAAACACGAGGAGCTTATTTTTATGGCAAAAGGAAAAATAAAGCGGGTTACACTCGATGCTATAGGAAAAAATAATCCAATATTCGGCCAAATATTGGGAATCTGCTCGACACTTGCGGTGACCAATGTAGTAAAAAATACGGTGGTCATGTGTATCGGCGTAATTTTTACTATATCGCTTTCAACCTTTACTGTTTCACTTATCAGAAAATGGATTCCAGGTAGAATCCGGATGATGGTCGAAACACTCATTATCGCCAGTTACGTGATAATCGTCGACATCATCCTAAGGGCGTATCTCCCTGATATTTGGCGGGCATTGGGGCCGTATGTCGGGTTGATTATCACCAATTGTATTATCATGGGCCGTTCGGAAGCTGTTGCACTTTCCAATAAGCCGGGTATTTCATTCTTTGACGGTCTCGCTACCGGATTGGGATATGCCTACGTTCTTCTAGCTATTGCTTTTGTACGAGAGCTGTTGGGATCGGGCACGATCTGGGGGTTCACTGTCCTCGGAGAATGGTGGACCAACTGGGCCATTATGGTTATGCCGCCGGGAGCGTTTTTTATGCTGGCCATCTTTATCTGGGTTGTTAAAGGGAAAATAATTCAACCGGAGGAAGAAGGATGAATCCAACAATACCTCTTTTCGTAATCTTTTTTGCTGCAATCTTCACCGATAACATCCTACTGGCCCGGTTTCTGGGGATGTGTTCGTTTCTTGCCGTCTCGAAAGAGCTTCCGACAGCGGTTGGTTTGGGCATTGCGGTCATTTTTGTCATGACATTTACAAGTATCCTCAACTGGCTCGTGTACCAATTTATTCTTGCTCCATTCAATATGGAATACCTGCGGTTCATTGTTTTCATCGTTGTCATTGCTGCATTCGTCCAGCTCGTTGAGATGGTAATAGAGCGGGTATCGGACCGACTCTATGCTGCTCTGGGAATTTTCCTTCCTCTTATCACGGTAAACTGTGCAATCCTGGGTACCAGCCTGTTTATGGTTATTCGAGAATATACCTTTCTCGCATCCATATTTTTTGGATTAGGAAGCGGTGTCGGATGGACCTTGGCAATCGTAGCTATGGCAGGTATTCGAGAAAAATTGAAAAATGCCAGGATACCGAAAGGACTGGAAGGGGCAGGTATTACTCTGGTCATTACCGGTATGATGGCCCTGGCCTTTATGGGATTTCAGGGAATGATATCGACCCAATAATAAAAAAAAGGTAGATCGTATGTTTCCAGTTACAAGTCTATTAATTAGTGTGGGATTGATAGGGGCATTATCCACCTTTCTCGCTCTGCTCATGGTCATCGCGGATGCAACCATTGCGAATTATGGTGAGGTCACAATAACCATAAATGATGATGAAGAAATCGTTGCACCCGGAGGCAGCTCACTTCTATCGACTCTCGGTGCGGAGGAAATTTTCATACCGTCCGCCTGCGGCGGGAGAGGTTCCTGCGGATTGTGCAAGGTAAAAGTGAAAACCGATATTGGACAATATTTACCCACCGAACTACCCTGGATAACTGATGAGGAAAAAGAACAGAATATACGGCTTTCATGCCAGGTAAAGGTCAAGAGTGATATCGCCATAGAGATTCCGGAAGAACTGTTTAATGTAAAGCTGTTCAACTGTCAGGTGGAAAAACTGCAAAACTTGACTCACGATATCAAAGAGGTGACACTGAAGCTGGTCGATCCTCCACAGATAGAGTTTACCGCCGGACAGTATATCCAGCTCGAAACTCCGGAGTATGAGATGACCAGTGAACCTGTATACAGGGCCTATTCGATGAGCTCTTCCCCCTCCGATAATACGCGGGTTGAACTCGAGATTCGTTATGTTCCGGAGGGGATCTGTACAACATACGTCCACAATTATCTCAAAGAAGGTGACAGTCTCGTGTTCAACGGTCCGTATGGTGATTTCTACCTTCGAGACACGGACCGGAATATCATCTTCATAGCGGGCGGTTCAGGAATGGCCCCGATCAAAGCAATTTTGATGGATATGGCTGAAAAAGGAATAGACCGGACTGCGCATTACTTTTTTGGTGCCCGAGGCAAACGGGACCTCTTTATGGTCGAAAAAATGAGAGAGCTCGAAGAGCAGCTGCCTAACTTCAAATTTATCCCCGCCCTCTCGGACCCGCAGCCGGAAGACAATTGGGAAGGAGAGACCGGACTGGTAACCGAAGTGTTGGATACATACATTGATTCAATGGAACATACCGAAGCGTATCTGTGCGGGAGTCCGGGGATGATCGATGCGACGGTAAAGGTGCTCAAAGAAAAAGGCCTCCCCGATGATCTGATCTATTACGACAAGTTCGGTTAATCAAACGCTTTTAAGATGGAGGAAATATGAAACAGTCTCCAATTATGGATAAGATCCAGCAAAATATGCAGCCGGGAGTCATTACACTCGAAGGATTTCTAGGAAACGATGAGCGGAACCTCATCGATATCCTGGAAGAGGATGACGCCGAAGTGAAACGGCTTGGTTATACGCACGAAGCAATTGCGGACCGCATGGTAGAACTAAAAGAAGCGGGAAAAAAGGGGTTAGGGGAGTTCACAACCGTAGAGCCGCATTTCGAAGTTCGGGTCGACAGCGTACGGGGAAAGCTTCCCTCACCGTTTGGAGGGCCGGGGCTGTATTCGAAAACAAATACAACTGTTCGCAATAAAAACCTCGATAGAGAAATTACCTACACAGACCTAAACATTCATCTTATCAGAAAACACGGTTTCTACGAGGGGAAAGGATCCCCGTTTAGAATGGAGCCGAAAGAGCTTATCAAAATCTTAGAAATTGAGCCGGTCGATACTACTCCGCAAATTGGTGTGTAAAAACTATACACCTGATAGGTCTTTATACCTGTTTTTAATGGTAATCTCCCCTATTTCCCCTTGATATCACACTAATTACACGTGAAAAAATTGGCATGCTGTTTGCATGTAGATTTATAGATATGTGTCCATAAACCAAAGAACAAGAAAGAAAGGAGATTGTAACGTGGCAAGAAAAATTCAAAGATTCGATGCTAATTGCGCATTTTTAGAGAACCCGAGAAGACATGTACTTATGATCACGAATCACGGCATACATCAATGGGAAATAGTTCCGGGACTCGTAGACACCGGCGGGCAGAATATTTTTGTAAATGAGATGACCCGCGCGATGACTGAGCTCGATCTGAAAGTGACGATCATCAATAGAGGGGGGTTTCCTCATCCGGTGTCGGGAGAGGAACGAACCGGTATTGACTGCAAAAACAGTAACCAACGAATTCTCTATATCGAAGACAGTACGAAAAAATTTGTTCGCAAAGAGGACATGCACGAACAGGTACCCGAACTGGTCGATAACCTCTACGAGGCGCTTAAGGAGGATGAACTGCCGGTGGATCTGATCATTTCCCACTACTGGGACGGAGCGAAGATCGGTTATCTTCTCAATGAACGACTCGAGAAAAAGATACAGCATGTTTGGGTACCCCATTCCCTAGGCAATATCAAAATCAAAAAATTGGAAGAGGAAGAGAAAAAGGAACTGCGCATATTCGAACGGATCGAAGAGGAAAAAGAAATCCTCAAACATGTAGACGGGGTTGCTTACACTTCCGAAGAGATTCGCCGTTGTTTGAAAGAGGAGTACCACTACGAGTCGGACATTTTTCTCCCCCCCTGTATCGATACGGACCGGTTTTTCCCCCAACGGCCTGAAGACGATGATCCGATATGGCAGTTTCTCGCATCCGAAGGGCCTCGGACCGCCCAAGAGTTCAAGGACCGTTACGTCATCACTGAAATAAGCCGTACGGACCACACGAAACGTAAAGATGTGCTTATCAAGGCGTATAAAAAGGTGCGTGAGAAACGCAAAGATACTACACTGGTCGTCGCAGTTGATGAAAAAAGGCGTGATATTGCCCATGAACTGCATCAGTTAATCGATGAGCTTGGGCTTTCCGAAGAAATCACCATGGTCGGTTCGGTAATGGACCAGCTGCCGTCGATTTATGCCGTTACTTCGATCTACTGTTCTCCCTCTGTAATGGAAGGGTTCGGTATGTCCGTCCAAGAGGCATCAGCATCCGCGGTCCCAGTCGTCGCCAGTGATCTGATCCCCTATGCGACCGAATATCTTTTAGGTGACCAAGTAGAATCGATTCCAATCAACGGTACAAAAGAGACACTCAAAAAGGGGGAAGGTGCAATCGTTGTCCCGTCTGATAACGTTGACGGGTTTGCTCAGGCTATTCTCTATCTGCTCGAAAACCTCGAAGAGAAACAGGAAATGGGAGTAAGCGGATACCGAATTACCGTTCCCCATTTTACCTGGGAGAAGATGACCGAAAATTTCTTGAACAAAATAGGGTTCAGTGTATGAGTGAACGATATCATCTTACCGAAAAAACGCTCAAAACGCTCGAGAAGAACAGCAACATCTCAGAATTGTCTTTTACTGAACTCAGGGAGATTATTCGAACCGAACCCGGTATTCCGGACCATAAGCCGGAACCGTTCTATTCGGTCGATCCTCGCGACCAGCTCCTCATCGTCTACAACTCGAGCCGCGCAAAACGGCCCCACGATAATAAGGCACTCCCTTCATTGACCACAACAGATGAGGAACTGAACAAAGAACCCAATTTTATCACCAAAGGGGAGACCACCAGTATTATTGATGTGGCCTCTTTGAGTGAAGGTTTTACGTTTATCAACTTGAATCTGTTTCCGGCCCTCTACCCGTTCGAACGGCACAGTGAGACGGACAAAAATGAAAGATTCGAGGGAATACATTTTCTCCAGTGGACTTCCTCATACCAGGACCGGGATTGGCATAACATGCCCATTGCGGACTGTACGGTAGTGATGGCACGGATTGCGGCCTTAGAACGCATGCTCCTGAATGAGGAGCAAGGATATGTCTCTTTTTTTAAAAACTGCGGAAGGTTAGTCGGCGGGTCCATCGCACAAGGGCATCAACAGATAGGGTTTTCTACGGTTTTTCCGCGTGAAGCGCTGCAACTCGAAAATTTCCGTCAAGAGAGAGGGATGCCTTATTCCGCGCATATTCTCGAAGAAAATCCTCAAGAGTTTTTGATCGAGGACTTCGGCTCCGTTGTACTTCTCGTACCGTACTGTATGCGGCGGCCTTACAACATGATGCTTATTGTAAAGGACAGTGAAAAACAGCATTTGTATCAGTTAGATGAAAAAGAGATTACGCAAGTAGCTGCAGGGTGGAAAATGGGAATCCAGCTCATGCGTTCAATCCTTCCCCGAATTGGGAGAGCATTGGCGTACAACATTGTCGCGCACACCGGACCCGGTGCAGGTATCTTTTTCGACTTCTTTCCCTATACGCAGGAGACCGGCGGTTTTGAGCATTTAGGGCTGTATGTGTGTCAGAGCACACCCCTGCTCTGTGCGGATTCTATCAATGAGATGAAACAGGAGGAGGTAGTAATCGAATGATCACTATTGCAACAGACCTCGACAGGACACTCTTTCCTAACGGCAGGCAGCACTACGATAATACGATGCCGAAGTTCAAAGAAATTGTAGAAAGGAACGACATAAATCTGATTTACGTAACAGGCAGAAATAGAGAGCAAATGCTCGAAGGTATCGAGAAATACGATCCGCCGCTGCCCCGCTACGCCGTGGGGGAGGTAGGAACGAAAGTATTTGCATTCAGCAGCGGAGATTTCCATATCGATACCGGCTATCGTGACTGGATCCGGGAACAGACGGACAATTGGGACCGGGACCGAATAGAAAGGGAGCTGCTCGATTTTGGAGAGCTCAGGCTTCAGGAAGATCATAATCAGAATGAGTTCAAAATCAGTTTTTACTTCGATGATCCGTCTGCAGCCGCTGATTTGAAAAAGCGGGTCGGAGCACGAGTGGAGACAATAACCGGTGATGCCGCCTTGACTGTCAGTGTTGATGAGACCATGAATTTGGGGCTCATCGATGTCATGCCGCTTCGGGCAAATAAAATGGAAGGTATTGATTACCTGCTTCGGACCCTCGATATACCCAGAGCAAAAGTGCTCTATTGCGGAGACAGCGGTAATGATCTCGTACCTCTTACAGCCGGTTATAAGGCTGTTCTCGTGGGTAATGCTACTGAAACGGTACGAAATCAGGTAGAGGAGCTTGCCGAAGTCAATCAGGTTAGAGATAAGATGTATTTCGCATCCGGAAATTATGTTTCAGGTATCATTGAAGGCTTGAAACATTTCGATTTAATAAGGAGTTGATGCAATTATGTTACGTTTTTTACTCCGGACAAAACAATTTACCCTGCACGCTTCAGATGGTGATATCGGTGATATAAAAGATTTCTTGTTTGATGATGAAACCTGGACAGTGAGATATATGGTTGTCCACACCGGGTCTTGGCTGTTTGGAAAGGATGTCCTCATCTCGCCGTTCGCTTTCACCGGGGTAGACTGGCAAACCAATACAATACAAACCTCATTAACGCAGGAGCAGATTAAAAACAGTCCTGATATCGACAGTGAAAAACCTGTTTCCCGTAAAAAAGAGACGGAATACTTGAACTATTACGGCTATCCGCTCTACTGGGGCGGACCGGGATTGTGGGGGACTGCAGCGTATCCGACCGCGGTTACCATGCTCACCAAAGAAGAGGAGAAAAAAGAAGAAGAAAAAAGAGGACCCGAAGAAACGAGCGGAGAAACGCGGCTGCGCAGTGCAAACGAAGTAAAAGGCTACCGTATCCATGCACTCAACGACCGGGTAGGGCACGTTGAAGAGTTCCTCTTCGAAGAGGATTCCTGGCGTATCAGATACATGGTTGTCGAAACCCGTAACCTGCTCCCCGGCAGAAACGTGATTCTCTCTCCGGAATGGATACGGGAGATTGATTGGGGCACGAGTGAAGTCACCGTAGATCTCCTTGCAGAGACCATACAAAACAGCCCGGAGGTTGATTTAGAAACTCCGGTAACCAGAGATGAGGAGGAGACCCTTTTCAATTACTACGAGTTTCCCCGATACTGGTAAGGGGCCGTATTCGGAAGAATACACTCCCCGGTAGTACACGCAAAAAATTGACTTCAATCCACAATCTCATTATCTCATCTCACACTAATACTTTCCCCTCCTGCTGTATCCATGTATAATTCAACCATGGTATCTCAGTTCCCCGGCTTTCACGGGATTGTGGGCAAGAGTAAGCCTATGCAAAAAGTATTCGACCTGCTCGAGAAAGTGTCCACAATTGATGTGGATGTGCTTATTACCGGAGAAAGCGGGACGGGGAAAGACCTGGTTGCAAAACGGATACATGAGTTGAGTCCGCGCAACACCGGCCCCTTTATTCCGGTCAACACCGGTGCGATTTCGAAGGACCTGATAGCCAGCGAACTGTTCGGATATGAGAAAGGCGCATTTACCGGGGCGGTTTCTTCCCGTAAGGGTAAGTTCGAGATGGCACACGGGGGCACTCTCTTTCTCGACGAGATCAGCACCATGGATGAAGCTACTCAGATCAGTCTTCTGCGGGTACTGGAATCGAAACAGTTTCAGAGGATCGGGGGAGAAGCGTTTATTACTGCAGATGTACGGATTATTGCCGCTACCAATATGAATTTGCGTAAAGCAGTTAAAAAGGGCATGTTCAGGCAGGACCTGTACCACAGGTTCAATGTCCTTCGGATAGATCTGCCCCCCCTTCGAAAAAGACCGGAAGATATCGAACTGCTCGCCAACTACTATCTCGAACAGTATGCTCGCGAGTTTAACGGAACAGCCCGCAGCTATGCTCCGGAAACACTTGCCTATCTCAAAAAATACGGATGGCCCGGCAACGTGCGCGAGTTGGAGAACCTGGTCCTCAAACTGGTGGTTACAGGAGAAGGAGAGACAATCGGACCGGAAATGCTTCCCGAACTTATCCGCCGGGCGAAGAGAAAGAAGAGCAGGATTGTAATCGAAATCGGAGACACTTCGATCGAAGAAGCTGAGCGACAAATCATCGAGAAAACTCTGGTCAATGTGAATGGAAACAAAAAGAAGGCAGCTTCGATTCTAGGGATAAGCCGGAAAGCACTGTACAACAAATTGGAACAGTACGAACAATAATCTCATCTCTGCTTTGTGCAGAAATCTCTGAAGTTATTCACACTGTTAAAAAACTCCCGCATCATAATGACGAGAAAGTAGTATCCCCGCTTAGAAACGTTAAACCCATCCGACCGCCTTTCGACAGTTCCGGAGAGAATAAGCATAACCGTGTCTGCGAGGTGGACCAGCCTGCCCGGAAAATTGCTCTCTCGCTCCATCGCTTGCTTTGCAGCACCCCCGAACAGCCTCATCAGCAGCGTGTACCGCATCTTCTCGCCGAGCGAGAACCGTTTTGTTCCGATAATGGGAAGTTCCCCTTCTCGTATGCGCTCTATGTAGTCCGAAACACGGCAGCTGTTCGCGTAGAGGGTTCCGTGATGGTATCCGAATGCACCTGCTCCCGTTCCCGCGTATTCGGGATGCCCTATGATGTATTCATCGATCATTCCTATTTTTCGCGAAAAACACCACGCTGTGGCCTTTTGGTAGTTTTCACCGAGTGCGGTCTCGATAATGCGGTAAAAATCCCGTTCTTTTCTGTAGCTGCTGTGGCCGTATTGACGGAACAGCCGGTTTTTCACTTTATTCCCCGTCATGAGGGGATAATAGGTCACCTGGGCTGCTTCGACTTCGAGAAGAACCTCTATATCCCGCTCTAAGCTCTTCCTCGACTGTCCGGGAAGGTTGAAGATCATATCGACATTGAGCGTCTCGAACCTGTTCCGGATGTTTTCAAGCCGCATTCGGACCTCTTCTCCCGATCCATACTTGTGATAGCGGCCTAATCGTTTGAGCAGCTCATCATCAAATGTCTGGACTCCGACCGAGAGCCGGTTTACACCCGCCGCCTGCAGGCTGGTAAGTACTCGTTCGTTTAGATGGTTGGGATTAGTCTCGACAGATATCTCCTTTATCGGCCAAAGCGTGCGGACCCACTGGAATAGAGAAACAAGCTCATCGATAACAATTGTCGGTGTGCCGCCCCCCACATACACTGCTGAAAACGAGTATCCTCTCTCCTTATAGCCGGCGATTTCCTGCCGTAAACACCGCATGTATTCTTCGGCAAGACGGCTGTCGAACTCCTCCCGGATAAACGAACAGTATGGACACAGCTCTTCGCAAAACGGTATATGGATATAGAGCAGCAGGTCCGTATCCGGTTCAGGTTCGGGTAACGCGTCGAGTGTGGTTTTATCGAGCTGCATATACCGGGAGAGAAGCAGTTTCATGTAATAGGTGAGAAAAATCTCACGAATCATCGCTGGCGGAATCTTCCTCTTTTTTATTATCTTCCTCTTGTTTTTTCTCGGATTCTCCCTCGTCAAGGCCGTCTTGAAACTCCCGTTTCGCCTTTCCGAGCGATTTTGCAAATCTCGGAATTGCAGTAGCGCCGAAGAGAATAAGAATTACCAATCCGATTATCAGTATTTCAGTCGTACCGAGCATAGTCACTCCTCCTTATCTTTATTTGTTTTTTTGTTTATTTTTTTGTTCGAACTGTCAGGTTTGTCCCAAAAAAACGTCTCCGTATCTTCTATTTGTGATTGTACTGATCTGCCCATCTCTTTTATTCTCCCGTAATAGTAGCCTATTTTTCGAAGAATTTTGGGAAGATCTTCCGGTTTTACGAAGATAAGTGTTACCAGTGCAATAATTGCAATTTCCCAAAAACCAAGGCCAAACATTATTCTTCTCCGAAATGAAATATCCGCGCGATCAGGATCGTAAGAAAAAACATCAGAATGAGCGGCGTAGAAATTGTAAGCTGAGAGATGAAGTCCGGTGGTGTAATGACGGCGGATAGAACAAAAATTGCAATAATAACATAGCGGCTGACGCGCAGCAGCTGCCGCCGCTTTACCACATTCATTATGAGCAAAAGCTCTAAGATGATCGGTATTTGAAAGACGATTAGTGTGATCAATATAAACTGTAGAATATAGAAGATATTTTTGTCGTAGTTTAGCAGGATCCCCACATTGGCCGGGATAAACTGTTTACTGGTAAGAAAGCGCACCGAGAGAGGAATTATTTCAAAATAACTGTAGTACACGCTAAACACGATCAAGACAAAACTCGCACCGAGACTGAGTGCTATAATTTTCCGTTCTTTTTGATTCAGACCGGGGAAAATAAATCGAATAATGTTGTAGAGATGGACGGGAAATGATAGGACGATCCCGGAGATAACGGATACTTTGATTTTTGTAAGAAATCCTTCAAAAAGCGTGTTGATAAAAAGAGTGCTCTGCAGCTGCGCGGTATCGAGGGGGAGAAAGGGTCTATACAGTTTTGAAATGATGGTGTCAAAAAAGATAAACGCGATAACACTCCCGATTAATACCGCAATGAGAGAGGTAATAATCCGTAGTCGAAGTTCTCTCAGATGGTCGAAAAATGTCATGGTTCGAGTATCCGCGCGGCCAGATAAAACCTATTAAACGGCGGCATGAGACACGCGCCCCGGAACAGGCTGCTCGCTTTCACTAACAGCTCTCTCGCCATAGAGACACCTGCAGCCTCTTCAGCTTCTTTGCTGCTCCCTGCTTTTTCCATCTCTTTCACGACTAACTCGGGAACAAAAATACCGGCAACTCGGTCGCGGAGGAAGACCGCATGCCGTACAGTGACCAACGGCAAAATACCTAAGAACATCGGTATGCCGACAGTACTACTCGCCTCTGCAACCTGTTCGGCAGTCCGCTCGGTATACACCGGCTGGGTGACCGCGAACTGAGCACCGGCATCACGCTTTTTTTTAAGCCGGTCGATTTCTGCAGTAAACGCCTTTTCGCCCGGATACGGAGTAAATACCGCGCCCGTCTCGAGCCCGGCAGTACTGCACATGGTGATAAGCTCAAATACATCGACATCTTTGATATGTGAAGTGACATCCGAAGCATCCGGAGAGATGGTGTCCCCGGTTGCGGCAAGCACAGTATCCACGCCGAGAGCTTTAGCCCCCCAGAGAAGACTCTGCATACTCAGCCTGTTATGGTCCCTGGTGGTGCAGTGGACAATTACCTGTTTTCCTATCTCTTTTTTTATGAGTTCACCCAAAACCAGAGCACTCAACCGCGGTTTTGCAACAGGGTTTGTGGCAATACTGAAAGCATCAAATTTCATTCCGGCTGCGCCCGTGGCGAGGTCCTTGAGTACGGCAAGAAGCGCACTGCTTTCCGGACCGGCAGGGGGGACCACTTCCACTGTAACCGAAAAATCATCATTCATTACTATTAAAGTAGTGTAATTCACCGTCCCAGGCAAGAGGATGTGTGCATAATTTACACAGCCGGTCCCAGGTGGTTCGGAGATGGAGCACGGGAGAGCAAGTTTTTACACCCTGTATATGGAAATTCACGGTAATTTGGACAATACGGTAAGATTATCAAGCTTCGAGACAAATTTTCCATGTTGGCATGAATAATGCATGTATTATACTAGGAGGATTTTATGAACAATAAGACAATAATTTATCTCATTTTCATAACAGCAGTAGCAGCAGTTCTGGTTTTTACCGGTTGTGCTACCAAACCGGAGGAGGAGCCGGGCCCAAAGGTCACGATTGATATGCCCGAGACTGTCTACATTTCACCCCAAACTTCGGAGACGGTAAATGATGTTTTAGAAGCTGATGTTACCGTCTCTTTAGGGGAATCTGAGTATGTGAAAGGATTCATGTTCAAAGTAACTCGGTGGGATGGTGTTGTTGTGCACACCATTACGAAAGAGTCGGACCGGGAAGAAGTGCCGGCATTTCCGGATGAAGATTTCGGTCTGGTTGTTCCGGAGACCTTGCGCTGGTTTGGAGAAAATGAACAAGACCAACCGGTTATTGATGGTGAGTATACGTACAATCTGCTCGTGTGGAATTACGATGATTTCGGATATAAGAGCGAAAACCACACCGTTATTGTCGACAATACACCGCCTGAAGTAACGGTCGATCTCCCCTACAAAGTATTCTCCCCAAACGATGACGGGAACAAAGACATGCTCATCATCAAGCAGGAAGGCAGTAAAGAGAACCGCTGGGAAGCGGAGATACAAAATGCCGAGGGAGAAGTTGTTCGAGAATACACCTGGCAGAGTGAAGAGCCCGAAAACATATCCTGGAGCGGTAAAGACGAAACCGGAGAAGTCGTCCCTGACGGTACCTACAGCTATGTAATAACTTCGGCCGACAGAGCGGGTAACAGTACCCGAGAGATTGTTCGAGACATAACCGTGGACACGACCGATACACCGGTCGTACTGGAGAAGGAGAGCGGAGCGTTTTCTCCGGACGGAGACGGCACGAAGGACACACTCGAGCTTATCGTAGATGCAGCCGTATATACTTCGGTGGATGAGTGGGAGCTGTTGATCACGGACGAGGATGGAGATGTGGTAAGGACGGTCCGCGGTACCGATACCTTGCCCGAAACAGTTACGATCAAAGGCGTAAACGATGAGGAAGAGACTCTCCCCGACGGAGTCTATTCCGCGAGAATGGATGTCGTCTATGAAAACGGTAACGACCCGAAGGGAGAGACGGGGACCTTCCGCATCGATACAACCGATCCGGAGGCGGAAGTTTCGGCTAATTACGATATTTTCTCCCCTAACGGCGACGGAAACAAAGAGAGTATTACGATCAGACAGGAAGCTACCGAAGAGCCCCGATGGACGGGGCGGATCATCGCTCGAGACGACACTGTGGTCAGAGAGTATACCTGGAAAGGAAAACCTGAGAGCAGTTTCAAATGGAGAGGAACGGATGATGAAGGCGACCTGGTAGAAGACGGGACCTATCAGTATGTACTCGAGGCAACCGATAGAGCAGGAAATACGGGAACATCGAATACCGTTTCCTTCGAGCTGGACACAAGCGAGATACCCGAATTGGCTCTCAAACCGAACCTGCTCTACTTCTCCCCTAACGATGACGGGACGAAAGACCGATTACAGCTCGATACTTCTGTAGAGACTACGGAAGGTATCGTCTCCTATACGCTTACTATTGAGAACAGCGCGGGAGAGGCCGTAAAAACGATTTCTGAAGAACAGGAACCCCCTTCATCGTTTTCCTGGGACGGGACCAATGATGAGGGAGAGTCGGCCCCTAACGGAGAATACCGGGCGCGGTTTAAGGTGACCTACAAAAACGGTAATGTGCCGGTTATGGAAACCGAACCGTTCGTCCTCGACCGGAGCGAGCCGAATATCAGTGCCGACGCCGAATATAAACTGTTCTCACCTAATGGTGACGGAAATAAGGACAGCGTTACAATCCGTCAGAGTTCGAGTAAAGAAGATAAATGGAGCGGTGAGATCACTAATGAGGAAGGAGAGACCGTGTTTACTACTCACTGGGACGGCCGCGTAAAAGATTTTACTTGGGACGGTACAAATAATGAAGGTAATACCGTCGAAGACGGGGAGTATACCTACGCCGTGTATACAACGGACAAAGCGGGCAATACCGGTCGGGATGAAATAGAAAATATTACTGTAGACACCGAATCGACACCGATCGATATTTCTGCAGCAGACCCGGGTTTTTCACCGAACAACGACGGAAAGCGGGAAGAACTGGAATTGGAGTTGTTCGTCGACGTACAGGAGGGGATCCAATCCTGGGAAGTAGCTATCAAAGACCGGGAGAGTGAACAGACTGTAAAGACGTACGGTACCCGTTCCGGTGGTGAGATACGGGACACGCTGGTGTGGAACGGACGGAACGACGATGACGAGCGTGTAGATGACGGATGGTACTATGCCACCTTCAGTGCCGTGTATAAAAAGGGGAACAGACCCGATGCACGGACCGAGAGCAGTTTTGCCCTGGACACGGACCCACCTAAGGTAGAAGCCTCTATATCGCCCAAACCGTTTTCACCCGACGGGGATGGATACAGAGATACTGCAAACATCACGTTCTCGGTAGAGGATGAAAACGCCATACAGAAGTGGCGTATCAGAATTCTTGATCCGGGAGACAATCTCTTCAAACGATTCGACGGAGATAAGGCTGTAACGGAGAAAACCATAACCTGGAACGGCAGGTCGGACGAAGACGAGCTGGTACAGCCCGCTCAACGTTATACGGTGAAAGTCCGTGCGGTCGACAGGTACGGTAACGCAGCCGATACAACCGAGACCCTTCCGGTAGACGTTTTCGTAGAAGAAGAGGACGGAAAGCTCAAGATAAAGATTACGAGCATCCATTTCGAGCCGGACACCGCCGATTACAGGGATTTAGAAGAGGACAAAGTAGAGCAGAATCTCCGAACCCTCGATCGGTTAGCGGAAATTCTCGCCAGGTATGATGATTATGAGATTCGTATAGAAGGTCATGCCGTACAACTCTACTGGTGGGACGAGCAACGAGCCGAAGAAGAGCAGCAGGAAACGCTCATCCCCCTTTCCAAGGACAGGGCGGAAGCCGTAAAGGAAGCGCTGGTCGAACGCGGAATCGAGGCTGAACGAATAACCACCAAGGGAATCGGGGGGGTCGATCCGGTCGTCCCCCATGGAGACGAAGAAAATAGATGGAAAAACCGTCGTGTAGAGTTTATCTTGACTGAACGTGACGGTGAGAGCTAAAAAATTAATGCGTTAACGTAATGCGCTAACGCGCCTCTCCATGGTATACTATTAGTAGTATACCATGGGAGGTGATTTTTATGTTGTTTCAAACACGGCGATTAGAGGGAGCGTCCCTCCATGCGACCGACGGCAAAATCGGGCATGTAGAGGAGTGTTATTTTGACGATGAACGATGGAGAGTACGGTATATTGTGGTGAATACAGGATCGTGGTTATTGGGAAAGGAGGTGCTCATATCACCTCATGCCGTTAACAAAGTTGATTTTGAGGAAAAAATGATTTATTTGGATCTTACTGTGGAAAAAATAAAAAACAGTCCCGATATCGACACGGACAAACCTATATCCCGGCGAAAACAGGCGGAGTATCACACCTATTATGGTTTTCCCGTCTATCCTGCCGGAATGGTTATTCCTATGGCCCCGGACGCGGAAACGGAAAAAGAGGATGAACAGATCGATATCCATCTGCGGAGCTCTCATGAGGTACGCGGATATCATATAAAAGCGGTTGATGGAATGGTAGGTCATGTCGAGGATTTCATCGTCGACGAAGACGGCTGGCATATCCGCTACTTGATTGTAGACACCCGTAACATTCTTCCCGGTAAGAAAGTTGTTATTTCGCCTAAATGGATAAAAAATGTAAGCTGGGCGGAATCAACGGTCACGGTGAATACGGAAAAAAAGATCATTAAAGAGGCCCCTTCATACGATATCTCTAAACCGATAACCCGAGAGTATGAAGAGAAACTGTTTGATTATTACGGAACGGTCAAATATTGGCTCGAAGATGATTCCACTGATTCCACCGATTCCACCACCTGATTCACGTTCGGCATTCTCCAGCGTGTTGTCCATCGTTCATCCTCAGTACGGAAGTTATTATGTTGAGAAGCGTAAAAAACCTGCATTTTTCTCCGGTATTAGGACTCGATGGAATTATCGGTGATATAGACCGTTTTTATTTTCACGAAAAGGGATGGAGTATTGTTTATTTTGTTGTAACAGGAAAAGATAAGTTCAACGGAAAAACAGTACTTCTTCCGGTCGAGCTCTTTCAATCTTTTGATTGGCAGTCACACGAGCTCTACGTTCATGTCAATGATGAGCAGATAGCACTTAGTCCTGAAATACCGGACCGACTTCCTGAAGTAAAGGCCAGTGAATTGCAGTTAGAGAAGCGGTTCGGCTGGTGGAGTGATACACTCCATATCGGGAAGGTCAACCGCAACGATTCAGGAAAAAAAATCAAGTCGTGGAATGCGAGTGGAAATCTGGTGAGCACAAAAACGTTATTGGGCCTCGTGCTGAAAGCCGAAGACAAACGAATTGGTGTCATAGATGATATGGCGGTAGATGAGAACACCTGGCAGATACGGTTTCTTATCTCCCATCCGCACGATCATATCGCACCTCGCAGGTTGATTGTGTATCCCGGCTGGATCAAACATATTTCCTGGGTGCGGAAAAAGATCGAGCTGGTCAAGACCTCGGATGAGCTGGTCACGAGCTATTTATTATAGGAGGCAGCATGAGTGATAATATAATGAGTGACGAAATTCAGGGCCCCAGAGCGGTGCCTGAGCGAATGAGAAAGAATGTCGTCTCACGGGACAGCGGCACACGACAGAAGAAAAAACAGCGCACCCGGCAAATTACCGTTGAAATATCCGCTCTTCTCTATGAGCGGGTGGCAAATGCCGTTTACAGTATGGAAGATATGACATTTTCTAAGTTTACGGAGCAGGCATTTTCTCGATACATTGATTTTTTGGAGAGAGAAAACGGAGGAATGTTCAAACAGCGAAAGAAACGGGGCTATATATGGAAGCATGGCAAGCGAAGAGTAGATATTGTCATCTGACCTTAAAAACAGTACATTGATAGAAAAATGTCTATATTAAAAAAAATCCTTGAAAAAACGCTTGGGAAAAAAATAGGGATCGCTCTCGGCGGTGGTGCTGCACGAGGGCAAGCTCATATCGGAGTTCTCAAAGTATTCGAAGAAGAGGGAATTCCTATCGATTTTGTAGCCGGAACCAGTGTGGGCAGTTTGATTGGCGCTCTCTACTGTGCGGGTTATGACTGGAAGGATATTCTAGTGCTTTCTCGTCAGATAAAATGGGGTGATCTTGTTTCGTTCGGACTGCCGAAAAAGGGGTTCATGAACCCGGATAAAATGGAGAAACTCCTCAATAAACTGATTTATGGAAAGGAGTTCAAGGATATGCAGATTCCTTTTGCCGCGGTGGCTGTGGACCTCAACTCCGGTGAGGAGATTGTTTTTGACAGAGGCCCTGTTGCCCCGGCAGTACGGGCGAGCTGCAGTATTCCGGGCATTTTTACACCTGCCCAGATCGATGAGAAATATTACATTGACGGGGGGATTGTAAACAGCGTTCCTTCCGATGTAGTCAGGAATATGGGGGCAGACCTCGTAATCGGTGTCGATTTGAACAGTGACCGTATTCAGGAAGGCGAGCCGAAACACCTCTTGGATGTTCTGTATTACACCTTCCAGATACTGGTAAAAAACAATGTACAGCGGGGGATAAATGATTCCGATGTGATCATAGCTCCCGACCTAACCGGTTACAGTTACAGAAATATAAATTGCCTGGACGAACTCACTAAATTGGGAGAAGATGCCACGAGAGCAATACTTCCTCAGATAAAAAAAGAACTTGGATGGAGGAGAAGAACGACCGATGTCGGAAGGACTGCATAATGGAAAACTACTTGATGAAATAGAAAAGAGGAGGGCATACAGGGCCCTTGATGAACGCAAAATTCCGGAGGATGTAATCGGGAGAGTCATGAAAGCGGCAACCTATGCTCCTTCGTGTTTCAACAATCAGTCCTGGCGGTTCGTTGTCGTACATGAAGATGAAGCATTAGAGAAGGTAAAACAGTATCTCCCTGATGCCAATTATTGGGT
>CAZKZZ010000049.1:0-21269 GCA_964557375.1 uncultured Spirochaetales bacterium
TCTTTTATTCTCTCAATGAGCTCCTTTTGCCAAACGAAGTTGATTTTAATACTCGGCTTTTCCTTTATAGATACAATTATGATTGGGGTACAACCGTGCCCGAACGGCATTTGCTTTAGCAACTAGAGTGCGGGTACGGTTGTACCCCAAAAACATAAATTAGTAATTACAGATAATAAAGAGAAAAGCCGAGTATTGAAATCGCACCCTTTTTGAGGTTTTATTTTGGAAGTGATCTCATGCTCTCGAGAGCCTCTTCTCTTATGGATCTGCTGTAGTTGCTCTTCACAATTTGGAACAGCAGCTTATGACATGCGGAATCAGCAAATCCCCGGTAATGAACAATGTTATTTACAGTATCGATTGCAGCCAATGCCAAACTATCTGTACAGCCTTCCGAGCTGTCTTTTTGGATTTGGTTTTGAATCGTATCGAGCAGAGTGCCAGCAGGATCAACTCGGAGCGCGCCTGCAGCGCGAATTGCAGCTGCACTGACATGTTCATCATACTCGTAGCGCAGGAGTGTGCTCAAGAAAAACGCGGTGTTCTTAGATCCAATTTTCCCGAGAAGTCGGAGTGCTTCTATTCGTAAAGCCGGTATCTGTTTCTGCGACTGTTTATTGCTGAAATAGGGGGTAAGTACTCCCTCCCCCGCGAGCAGGGTAAGAAGACCGATTACATACGGTTCACTGCTGCCTAATGTATGGGATTCCGCCCGCTCGGCTGCTTCATCGATAAACTGCTCTTTTCCGTTTCTATCTAATGAACGGGCAAGGTTTTTCAAGAACTGGTAATCCATATTTGATCTAAACGCAGTATCGAGATGTGCTTCAGTTAACGGTTTGTGTGTGATTTCAGGAGACGGTTCCACTCTTACCTCGGCATCGGTTTGAAATGCATAGAGGATCCAGTCTCCGCCTCCGACGTAGAGCCTCCCCTCCGGAGTGAGGACCGGTTCGCCGAAAAGAGGGCCAACTGACTTCTGAGGGGAAGTTGCTCCGATTCCTGTTGCTTCGGTAACGCAGTAGAGAGTGCCGCTGTCGTCTGCAGTGCATCGGATGGCACCCCCCTCTCCGGTCTGTACCGTTTTTGTTTCGAGATACCGGCCTTGTAAATCAAATACCAGAACTTCACCGCCCTGCAGCGGGAGAAAGATCCTCCCGGCTGCAGCAATTGGTTTGTACCCGGCCGGTTCTTGTTCAGTATCGATTTCTTTTGTCCACAGGACTGTTCCATCCACTGCATAGGCACAGAGATATCCGTTATCTGTTACCGCATAAATGGTGTCTTCACTGTATATGGCGTACAGCGGTATACCGGGTGTAGTGTGCATCCAGAGTATTTTATTATACCGGGACAATGCATACAGCTTTTTGTCTTCTGTAGTAACAATTAGTGTATTATTACTTTCATTGCTCCCCTTCCGTTCAGCAATAACAGCTGTTCCGGTAATAGAAGCATCCATCTCTCTTTTCCATCGAATGTAGCCGGTGTGTGAGACCGCATACAATAAATTCTTTTCCCCCTGGACAATGACCGTACCGTCGTTTAAGACATGCGGATCGGCACCCGGAGTTTCGTCCAGCTCAATTTTCCAGATTATAGTGCCTGCCTGATTGACTGCTGCAAGCTTACCCGTCGCGAGCCCTACATAGAGAGTTCCGTCTCTGCTCTTCCCCAGACAATCCGCTACTCTCTCCCCCAGCCAGCATCTCCACTTTCTTCTCCCGGCAGGAGTCACCGCGTAAAGGTACCTGTCCTCTGAGAGCACGAAGATCGTGCCGTCATTATCGAGTACCGGTCTACCGCGGATGGCCCCTCCGGTAGCGTATCGCCATAAAAGCCGCATGGAGCTCATTTTATTGCCGGTCCGGTTGCTGTTTTGCTGTGAATATTGTGTTGAGGGTTGGGGTGTGGATTGGGATTGGGCCTGAAGTTCGGGAACTGTAGGTATGAAAAGAAAAAAAAGAAAAAGCAGGCGTATAAACGCCTGCTTTTGATTCTTACAAATAATGTTATCTGTTGTTGACCACCGATTGGGCCGAAGCAAGCCGTGCAATCGGAACACGGAACGGTGAGCAAGAAACATAGTTCATTCCTACTCTGTAACAGAAGTCGATCGAAGAGGGTTCACCGCCGTGCTCTCCGCATATACCGACTTTTAATTTTTCGTTATGAGAACGTCCCTTTTCTACTCCCATCTCTACCAGCTGTCCGACCCCGGTCTGGTCCAATGCGGCAAAGGGGTCTTCATCGTAGATGCCCTCGTCGATGTAATGTGGCAGAAAAGTTCCGACATCGTCCCTCGAGTAGCCTAGAGTCATCTGGGTCAGGTCGTTCGTACCAAAAGAGAAGAAGTCCGCGTACTCGGCAACTTCATCCGCGGTAAGTGCCGCGCGCGGTATTTCGATCATCGTACCGATGAGATAATCGACTTTCATCTTTTTCTTTTTGAAGACATCTTCAACTACCTGCTCGGCCTTTTCTCTGAGCATTGATAGTTCACGGTAAGTCCCGATGAGAGGAATCATAATTTCCGGTTGTACATCAACCCCCCGATTCTTAGATTCACAGGCTGCAAGCATGATTGCTTCGACCTGCATTTCATAGATTTCAGGATAGGTTATGCCGAGACGGCAGCCCCGGTGACCGAGCATCGGATTGAGCTCATGCAGTCCTTCGATTTTCGTTTTCAGTTTTGCAGTGCTGATACCCGCTGCCTCTGCCAGTTCTTTTACCGCCTCTTTATCTTTTACATTAGGCACGAACTCATGCAGGGGCGGATCGAGCAGTCTGATCGTTACCGGATATCCGTCCATCGCCTTAAAGATGCCGTTGAAGTCTTTCTTCTGAAGCGGAAGAAGTTTTTTCAATGCTTTTCTTCTCGCTTCTTCATTTTCCGCTACGATCATCTCTCTGAAAGGAAGAATCCTGTCTTCTTCGAAAAACATGTGTTCCGTCCGGCACAGGCCGATTCCTTCGGCGCCGAACTCACGTGCTTTCTTTGCATCTTTGGGTGTGTCCGCATTGGTTCGGATACCGAATCCGGTCATCTTGATATTGTCTCTTTTTGCTTTGTTTCTGATTTCATCTGTCCAGGAGAGAAACGTCCCAAGTTCGCCGGATAGTTTCGGCTGAATGAGGCCCAAATCTCCGATATACACCTCACCGCTGGTACCGTCGATGGTAACGGTTTCTCCTTCCTTGTATTTTTTGTCCCCGATGGTCATCGTCTTACCGCTTATCTCGACACCTTTACAGCCGGCAATACAGGGAGTACCCATACCTCGGGCAACAACTGCTGCGTGACTGGTCATACCGCCGGTGGATGTGAGAATACCTTCTGCAGCGTGCATACCGCCGATATCTTCAGGAGAAGTCTCCCGTCTCACTAAGAGCACCTTCTTGCCCTGTTTGACCCATTCCTCTGCATCATCCGCGGTAAAAACGATCTGTCCGGCAGCCGCACCCGGTGACGCATTCAAACCTTTTGCCACAGGTTTGACTGTCTTTTTGACCTTGGGGTCGATCATCGGATGGAACACCTGGTCGAGCGCCTGCGGAGTTACCCGCATGACTGCGGTCTCTTTATTGATGAGTTTCTCCCCGACCATATCTACTGCACACTTGATTGCAGCAGCACCCGTCCGTTTTGCCGTTCTCGTCTGCAGAATATAGAGCGTACCCTGTTCTACAGTAAACTCCATATCCTGCATATCTTTGTAATGTTTTTCCAACCTGTCTTTTATATCGACCAGCTGTTGGTAGATTTTTTTATTCCATTTGCTCATGGTTTTAAGGGTTTCAGGAGTACGGATACCGGCTACAACATCTTCACCCTGAGCGTTCCGCAAAAACTCGCCGTAAAACTCTTTCTTTCCGGTTGCCGGGTCACGGGAGAAACAGACACCCGTCCCGGAATCGTCTCCGAAATTACCAAAGACCATTGTCTGCACATTGACCGCTGTACCTTTTAGTCCGGTAATGTTGTTTATTTTTCGATATTTGACCGCCTTCGGGTTATTCCATGAACCGAACACGGCACCAATCGATGCCCATAGTTGTTTCTTAGGATCTTGCGGGAATTTCTCTTTGGTGTGCTTTTCATAGACCTGTTTGTAACTTTTGACGACTTCTTTCAGATCATCGGTAGTAAGTTCGATATCTAAATCCGCACCTTTTTTCTTTTTAATCTTGGTAAGCGCTTCTTCAAAATGCTCGTGTGCAATACCCATTACCACATCACCGAACATATTGATAAAACGGCGATATCCGTCCCAGGCAAATCGTTCCGTACCGGCTTTTTTGGCCAGTCCGATAACGGCTTTATCATTGAGGCCGAGATTGAGGACCGTGTCCATCATGCCGGGCATAGAGATAGCGGCACCGGACCGTACGGAAACGAGGAGAGGATCCTCGACATCTCCAAATTTTTTACCCTGCAATTTTTCGATTTTTTCAAGGTTCTTCTCGACCTCTTCTTCTACTCCTGCAGGATATTTTCTGTTGTTCTGATAAAACTCTTCACACACATCGGTAGAAATGGTAAATCCCGGCGGAACGGGAACACCCAAATTGGTCATCTCTGCCAAGTTGGCCCCCTTCCCACCGAGGAGATTTTTCATTTCGGTTTTACCTTCTGCTTTTCCGCCACCAAAAAAATAAACATACTTCGTCTTAGCCATACTATAATATCTAACCTCCGGAATGTTTCAATTGTTTTGTGATTCACGTTAGACTAAAGAAAATGAAATGCATTGTCAAGGTGAACCGTATTCTACCCCATACTGTAGAAAAAAAGCCCGCTATCAACGATAACGGGCTCAAGCATTACTGTATGGTAGTTATGCTGTATATGCTTCTAAATATTGACTGCGAGTGGGATGCTGCAGCCGTTTTAGCGCCTTCTTTTCAATCTGACGAATCCGCTCTTTCGTCAAATTATACTGGTCTCCGATTTCCTTGAGTGAGAGCGGTGTCCTGCCGTTGAGACCGAAACGATATTGAATAATGTCCCGCTCTTTCTGAGAAAGTGTGTTGAGTACACTGTTGATATCCTGCTGGAGTGATTTCTCAACCACTTCTTCTTCAGGATGGGTGTACCCGCTGTCTTCGATGAAGTCACCTAATATGGAACTGTCTTTCTCCGCATAGACCGGGGTTTCGAGTGAAACAAGATCTCTCGATATATTGATCAGATCGGCGACGTGGTCTTCATCCATATTTACAGCTTTAGCGATATCTTTTACTTCGGGCTCCTCATTCTTTTCTGTCTGCAGCTGTTTTCTTGCTTTTTCGATTTGCACCAGCTCATTTGCACGGTTCAAAGGCAGACGTATCATTCTGGACTTTTCACAAATTGCCTTCAGTATGGCCTGCCGGATCCACCACACGGCGTATGAGATAAAGTGATATCCTTTATCCGCATCAAACCGTTCAATTGCATTGATCAGTCCGATGTTTCCCTCGCTAATCAGATCTGAGAGCGGAAGTCCCTGGTTCTGATATTTTTTCGCAACATTAACAACAAAACGAAGGTTGGCATTAACCAGAACATCTTTTGATTCCTGATTGCCCTTTGCCGCCCTGCGAGCATGAAAATCTTCTTCTTCTCGAGACAACAGCGGTACCTTATTAATCTCTTTTAAATAAAGAGAGAGTACATTCTCATCGTCATATTTGGATTTATTCAAGTTTATTCTTTTCTCCGTAGTCATCTAAGCCTCCAACAACTATGTTGCAATATACGTGCCAAAAATTGTGAGATGTTTATATTTTTATTTTCTTACATTATAAAGATTTAGAAAAAAGGCATCACACCAGTAGAATAAAAGGAAAGGAAATGTGTGTCATTTATATACACAAAAGCGAAAACTCACCTATTTTGTATCAAAATATACCACATTGTACTTCATCTTCGCCGGGAGTGCGTCCGCAGCACATACCAAAACTCAGTCCGCTTCCGCAAAAGCACCGGTCAGCAGGGGTGAGGCTCTGCTTTTCTCGAAAATCAACCGAAATAATATCCGAAAAGACAGTCTCAGCGGTACGATCCATGACAAACGGAAATACGATCTTTACTCTTTTAAAGAGCCGAACCTTCTCTTCGTGGGTTTTGGATTCGAGGAGGTCCATATCATTCAATGTATTCCAGTAATCGCGGATAAGATCATCGATCATGTCCCTCTCCGCTGTATTGGTAAATTCATTGTTCTTCTTTGTTCTAAGATACTTCGCAAGCTGAATCGAATAAAAGGCTTTCCAATCATCGAGCAGTTCGGTCTGCTGTTTTATCATGCCGTACTCGTTGGAAAAGCGTTTTATCATTTTTGTGGCGTAACTGGTTTTATGCAGCTTCTGCGAAGTCAGCCAGCATTTGAGAGCACTGTTGGAACAGCCCAGTTTTGTTAGTGCAATACCCAGATAAAAGAGTACCTTAGAGAGGTGTTTTGTGCTCTCGACCGGGCAGAGCTCGAGTGCGGTCTTCAAATCATCGAGGGCCTTATCAGGCGAATGCCGTGCAAGGTGTTCTTTCCCCCGCTGAAGATAAACGCTCCAATTTTTCATGTACCCACCCTATACAGTAAAATACTAACAGAATTCAAATTTGACAATAAGATCAATAAATCTTCTTGACCCTTACCCTTTTCAGTCGTATATTTTTTTTAAACAAAATTATGGTCATCTCATAATAAAAATGAAAACTTTTTTTAACAATTACGGTAGGAGGACACTATGAAAGTAAAACCAATTGGTGATCGAGTGCTGGTTAAATTAGAACAAACCGAAGAGAAAACTTCCGGAGGAATCTATATTCCTCAAACAGCCCAGGAAAAAACACAGGTTGGAAAAGTTGTTGCAATTGGTGATGATAAAGATGCAATTCAAGTAAAGGTCGGACAAAAGATTATGTACGACAAATATGCCGGAACAACAATCAAAGTCGACGGAGAGGAACAGCTAATTCTCAAGATGGCTGATATTCTGGCAGTAATCGAATAGTAGATTCTTCTTGAGGAGACCCTCCTCGAGGGAAAAACCGGTCCATCTGAGCGGGCCGGTTTTTTTTTCTCCTTATCTAGAATCTGCTTGTTAAACCGGCTGTGCCGGGTAGAGAAAGTTTTCTATTTCTCCAATAATAGAGACACCTGGTTTTATGGACTGCACTGTCTCCGGAAGTGACTGTAAAAATGTCTGACCGTAACTCTTAGAGACGATCCTCGAATCGAGAACAAGGACAATCCCGTGATCAGTCTGCCTCCGCATCAGTCGGCCGAAACCCTGTTTAAATTTCATTACGGCTTCCGGCAAAGCGAGCTGGAAGAAGGAGTTACCGCCTCTTTTTTCTATCGCTTCCATCCGTGCCCGAAACACCGGCCCGGTAGGCACTTTAAATGGAAGTCGCGTAATGATCACTACTTTGAGAGTCTCGCCGGGAGCGTCGATCCCCTCCCAAAAGGAGGCTGTTGCAAAAAGAACACTGGCAACATCAAATGTAAAATCGTGGAGGAGCTTTGCTCTATCAGCCTCTCCCTGTTTTAGGACAGTAATTCCCCGGCTGCTGAGCGCCGGCTGCACCGCTTCGTAAACCTTATTCAGAAGAGCGTACGAGGTAAACAGCACCAACCCCCGGCCTTCCGATAGTGAGAGTACTTCCGCGGTAACACGGGAGAGGTACTGCGGGTATGATTCATTGTCCGGCGGAGGAGCATCGGCAGGCACGGCTAAAAGCACATTCTGTCTGTATGGAAACGGAGACTGCAGAAGAACCGACTCTATCCGCTCATCCTCGACCCGGTCCATCCCGATCTGTTTCATCCAGAACGAAAACCGGTCCTTTACAGTAAGGGTGGCGGAAGTACAGATAATAGTGCCATACCGGTCAAAAAGTGCTTCCTGCATCATCGAAGCGATTGACAGAGGGGAAATGATAAAAACCACATGCTGTTCCCCCTCTTTGCTTCCTCTTCGCTCCAGCCAGAAAACGGATTCAGGATATTCAGTAACTTCGCGGAAACGGCTGCAGATCGAACAGATGTATTCGAGTTCGAGAGCTACCAGTTTGAGATCTTGAAGTAGATACTGCTCTTCTTCTTTGTCTTCTAAAAACTGCTGGATATCGACGAGTACATGTACCAGATCGATAATTCTACTCTGCAGCTCGACCATTTCCGCTATAACCAATGACAAAGTTTCTGTCTCTTCATCACCCTTGACCCACACCGCGCGTTCATCCTGCAGCATCCTCAAGGCGGTATTATTGAGGGTGATACTCTGCTCTTTGATCTGTTCGATGAGACCGGGGATTTTCTCAAAGTGTTCACTGTTTCCCAAAAGACGGCGAGCTCGGACAATCAAGCCAAAAGTTCGGTTTCTTCTCTTCCGGTACAGCCGATTGAGCTGTTTTAGAAGTGAAAAGCGTGAAAATTGTTCGGAAAAAAACGAAGTAGCACTCGGTTCGATGTTATGCGCCTCATCAAAAATAATCCGGGAAAAAGGGGGGAGAACAGCAGCATTATCATACCCCGCACCGGCAAGCCGCATTGCCAGGTCGGAGAAGAGAAGATGATGATTTGCAACCAAGATCTTTGCAGATGCAGCCTCTCGTCGAGCACGCAGCACAAAACAATCCTCTCTGTGGGGACAGCGCAGGCCCAAACAGCTCACAGTCTCGGAGTTCACCGAGAACCACACCTCATCCGGTATCGGGACCGAAAGTTCCGACCTGCTTCCTCCCTTCGCTGCTTTAACCCAATCCGCAAGCATAATCAGCTCATCATCTTCTTCCCGAAACAGCGCATTCTCCTCGAGCCGTTCTTCCAATCGCCTCAAACAGATATAGTTGCCTCTTCCTTTTACCAGGACCGTTTTCACCGAAGAACCCATCAGTTTTTGAACCAGAGGGATATCCTTGTCGAGAAGCTGCTGCTGCAGATTTATTGTCGCAGTAGAGATGACCACCCGCTCATCGTTTTGTTCTACCCAGCTCAAGGCGGGTAAAAGATAGGCCATTGATTTCCCGACACCGGTACCCGCTTCTATTGCCACGATCTTGTCATCATTGAACCCGCCGGCAACGTGTTCGGTCATCTCGATCTGCGATTGACGGGGTTCGTAGAAAGAAACGGTTTTGCTGAATATTCCACCCGGCTCTAAAACGGAGAGGATCTTATCCGTTTCGAGCATAATACGGCGGCGCTGCTGTACCGGTTCACTTACAACATATACCCGGTCGGCTGTATTGCTGATGATGAAAAAACCGATCCCCTGATCACCGAGTCGCGATGCTATCCGCAAGTCCGCTTTACTGGGAGTAAGAATGCCGGAAGGATGATTATGGATAACAACATCTCCCCGCTCCAGAAAAGGGGCAAGAGCCGGTACCTCCTGTTCATCACCCCGCGCGGCGATATCGATCTCATGGACGACACCCTGCTCGTCGACTTTCCCGATGACGAACAGTTCATTACCGCCGCTATCTTCTACGGCGGCTTCCAGCCGCCCTATTACCGATTCTGTTAATCTTTGTCCAGCTTCCATAATAACGCCCGCACATTATCTAATGTTGACATAAAATGTGCAATGTGTTACCAGTATCTCGGATCAATAGAGGTGCGTCCGTCAAGAGTAGCCTTGTCCTTTTTGGAAATGGGATTCCGTACGGGACATGGCGAAAGGGATTGGTCGCCGAAGCAGCTGAATATCCCGTGATTCAGATGCTGGGCCTGCGCAGTTAAATCTCCAGGACTGTCACGATAGTGTGGAGCGCTATTGGTTTCCTTCCTTGGGAAGCCTTCCTCCGGAAGCGGATCATCAATCGGTCTACCACATTGGTCCATACATCAATCACTATTTTGGAGGTGTTCTATGAACAAAACACAAGGAGAAGGGAAAATATCCGTTGCCGTTTTAGGTGCTACGGGTACAGTAGGGCAGAAGTTTATCACCCTGCTCGAAGACCATCCGTACTTTGATGTAAAGGAGGTTGTTGCCTCTCCCCGCTCTGCAGGGAAACCGTATCAAGAAGTGTGCCGCTGGAAACAGGATAACTTTATTCCGGAAGCGGTGAGAAATCTGGTAGTCAAGTCTACCGATGATGAGCTGGACAGCACGATTCTTTTTTCCGGTATGGACAGTTCGGTAGCAGGCCCGGTCGAAGAGAAATACGCACATGCCGGACACATCGTTATCAGCAATTCCAAGAACCATAGAATGGACAAGGATGTTCCCCTCATTATTCCGGAAATAAATCATGACCATTTCGATATCGTCAAATCCCAGCCGTATAAAGGCGGGATAATCACCAACTCCAATTGCTCCACAATGTTCTTAGCGATGGTTATGGCCCCGCTCCACCGGGAAATCGGCATCGAATCTCTCTTAGTGACAACCATGCAGGCAATAACCGGCGCGGGATATCCGGGTGTAGCATCTATGGATATTTTGGGTAATGTCATTCCCTACATCGGCGGTGAAGAAGATAAAATGGAAACAGAAGCGCAGAAGATTCTGGGGACTTTAAAGGGAAATGAAATTGTTCCCGCGGAAATCGCTGTAAGCGCGCAATGTAACAGGGTCCCGGTCTTCGACGGCCACACCGAGACACTCTCCATCAAGTTCAAGAGGAAAACCTCAGTGGAAGAAGTAAAGAACGTTATGAGGGAGTTCTCCGGTCTTCCGCAGGAACTCGGGCTTCCCTCGGCACCCGAAAACCCGATAATTGTCTTTGAAGCGGATGACAGGCCCCAGCCGGCACGGGACGTGTGGAAGAGCAAAGGCATGTCCACCTGCGTAGGCCGTGTCCGAGAGTGCCCGGTAATGGACATTAAGATGGTTATCCTCGGCCACAATACGGTACGTGGAGCTGCAGGAGCTGCAATTCTTAACGCGGAAACGTATGTTAAGAAAGGATACTTAGAGAAATGATAGTACTCAAGTTTGGAGGAACGTCAGTCCAGAACGCCGAATGGATAGACCGGGCAATCGACATTACCAGCTCTCAAATCAAGAGGGCTCCGGTAATGGTCTGTTCGGCTATGGGGAAAACAACCGACAGGCTGGTCGATATTGAAACATGCGCGAACAACGGAGACAGCAGCGGTGCCGAAAAACAGCTACAGCAATTAAAGGATGCTCATTTCGGCACTGCACAGGACTTCCTGACAGGAGAAACTCTGGTGAAAGCATCGACCAGACTCCATGAGCTTTTCGAAGAGATGTCTTCTCTGGTAAAAGGGCTCATTCTTCTCAAAGAGTGTACGCCGCGCAGTCACGATGCGCTCCTCTCGTTCGGTGAACTGCTTTCCACTACTCTTGTCTATTACAGGTCCCTGCAGCGGGGGATAGATGCTGTATTCGTCGACTCACGGGAGTGTATAACCACAGACGATCATTTTACGTCCGCAGCTCCGCTCTTCGAGGAAACCTTCAAGACGATCAAAAGCAAGGTGGCCCCTCAATCAGGAAAGCTTATTATCGCGCAGGGGTTTATTGCACGCAACAAGAATGGAGCTACCACCACCCTCGGAAGGGGGGGGTCCGATTTCTCAGCTACGCTCTACGGGGCCGCCCTGGAAGCGGAAGAGGTACAGATATGGACCGATGTCAACGGTATCATGACTTCGGACCCCCGGATCGTACCGGGAGCCTATACCATCCCCCAAATCAGCTACGAAGAAGCGGCAGAACTGGCTTACTTCGGAGCGAAGGTCGTACATCCTTCCACCATTCAGCCTGCAGTCGAAAAGAACATACCGGTTGTCGTTAAAAACACCCGTAATGTCGATGGTGATTTCTCTACGATCACCGTCGCCGCGGCGGAGAAAGGACTACGTGCAATAGCGGGAAAGAAAAATATTACCCTGATCAATATTTCATCATCGAGAATGCTCAATGCGTACGGGTTTTTAAAGAGGATATTTGCCATCTTTGACACCTACAAAACCCCGGTAGATCTTATTGCAACCTCCGAGGTGTCTGTTTCTATGACTATTGATAACCCGACCGCGATAGAGGCAATCGTCCGTGAACTCGAAGAGATCGGTATCGTAACAATCGAGCAGAACAGAAGCATGATTTGTCTGGTGGGAAAAGATTTCTGGAAAGATTCTCAATTCGTAGCGAGGGTTTTTTCATCTCTCGCTCCGACACAGGTGAGGATGATCTCACTTGGTTCGTCTGATATCAATCTTTCCCTGGTTGTACAGGAAGAACAGTTCGAATCATCGATTCAGAAACTGCATAGCGAATTTTTTTAAAACGTAGTACAATGATAACATGGATTTTGAGTTTATAAAAATCTATGTATGTAGAAACGATTTTTTACTCTTGAATTATCTCTATTCCGAGGCCCCGGAAGACAGCGTTCTCTCCCGTTTTGCCAGAATGGGCTGCAGGAGGAAAATGGGGATCGGGAGTAACGGCATAATTTCTCTCTTCCCCGGTAACGAAGAGAAGTACCGTATAAAGTGCTTTACCGCCGAGGGGCGTAAAACAGCAGTCTGTAATGACGCGCTCCTCGCCTTGAGCAGATACGCTTTTGACAGTGGTCTCTTTGCGCATAACAGGCTGACCGTAGAAACGGAAGGGGGACCGCGAAACATAACCGCGGTAGACAGCTACAACTTCACTGTTTCTCTCGGCCCTCCCTTTTCCCTGCCGTTCTCTCTCGATAACAGCAGATACTCCGATACAGTCACCTCAAAAATGAAAGGTGAAGAACTTCGGGAGATACCCGATGGAGAGTTTACGGAAAAAATCCAGCTCCGCGGCAAACAGTATGCTGTTACCCCGGTCCATCTCCACAGAAACGGCGTCATTCTTTTCTCCGATGAGTTTACAAAGGAAAAACTCAAGCAGATTGCACGGGATATTCGTCGTTTTTATACCGACGAAATGGAACTGCTTCCGGTTTTCGTTCGGGTTTTGAGCAGGGAGGATATTAATATTCGGACGTGGTTCCTTTCTGCTCCGGTCGACTATGTTTCTGCAGCTGCAATGGGGGGAATAGCGGGTGTAATAAACGGATTTTGCGACCGCGATATAGTTATTCACAGCGGACTCGAGGAGTACTATATGCAGTGGGTATCACAAGACAATACCGTTCATTTTACCGCATCACCGCGGTATGCGTTTTCAGGATCTTACTATATGGACGACGAATCTCTATAAGGCGGAGGCGGATTAGTGGACCCGATATTCGACAGATTAGGAAATCTGCTGCGCAGTTTTTTTCAAGATGAGGAACCCCGCTACGAGAGGCACAGTAATGCGGATGAGGACTTTCAAAGCGCCTGGGATGAACTAAATGATTTTCTCTCCGGCGGGACCGGTACTGCAAAAAACAGGGGTTCGGATGAAACGAACAAGTACCGCGTGATTCCTCAGGAGCTGAGGGATGACTATAAACTGCTTCACGTGCGGTTCGGCGCCCCTTTCACTGAGGTACGAAAATCATACAAAAAACTTCTTTTAAAGTATCACCCTGATTATCACCAAGATGATCCGGAACGGGCCACACACATGACCCAGAAGCTCAACCACTCGTTTCAGAGAATAAAAAAGTTCGAGCAGACCGGGAGCTTTTAGACTTCCTGAATAATACTGTCTTCGGCCTCTTCCAGTTTGTAGTCGTGGATCTTTCGGTGCAGTGTTTTCCTGCCGATGCCGAGAACCTCTGCGGTTTTACTTTTATTTCCTTTCTGCTGGATGAGTGTACTGCGGATAATTTCTTTCTCTGCCTCTGCCAAACTGGATCCGAGCTGGATCTTTATGTAATCTTCATCTGATCCGGGTTTTACAGAAGGGGGAAGATCATCTACGGTTATGATGTTGTCCTTCGACATCACCACCGCACTTTCCATGCAGTTTCTCAGTTCCCGAATATTTCCCGGCCAGGAGTAGTTGTATAATGCCAATCTGGCTTTGGGGTCTATTCCTTCTATATTTTTGTTGTTCTCTTCACTGAACTCTTTTAAAAAGGCGGCAGCAAGCAGAGGAATGTCTTCCTTCCGCTCTCGTAGAGGGGGCACCTCTATGTTTACGACATTGAGCCGGTAGTATAAATCTTCACGGAAGGAACCGTTGTTGATCTCTTCTTTGAGGTCTTTATTCGTAGCGGCAATAATCCGTACATCAACCTCCAGGGTTTCTTCTCCTCCTACCCGTTCGAACGATTTCTCCTGCAGTACTCTGAGAATTTTTATCTGTACATTCTGGCTGATCTCTCCGATTTCATCGAGGAAAATGGTGCCGGTATTGGCAAGCTCGAACCGGCCCCGTTTTCTGGCAATAGCTCCGGTGAAAGAACCCTTCTCATGGCCGAACAGCTCACTCTCCAGGAGATTTTCGGAGAGTGCCGCGCAGTGGACTTTGATAAACGGTTTGTCCTTCCGATTGGAGAGATGATGAATAGCATCAGCAACCAATTCTTTTCCCACCCCGCTCTCGCCGGTTACCAGGGCGGACGCTTTCGTGGGTGCTATCTGATTGATAACATCCATCACTTTCTTCATCTGCGCGCTTTTCCCGATGATTCTATCGTACTGAAGTCTCCGCTGGTTCCGCTCCAATTCTTCCTGCAGCGCGCGGTGCTGAAGCACCAATTCGCGGGTACTCAAGGCCCGCTTTACCAAGAGTGAGAGTCGGTCGAGGTTTACCGGTTTTGTGAGAAAGTCATACGCGCCGTTGCGCATTGCGTTTACCGCACTCTCGATCGTTCCGTATGCAGTAAGAATAATGACAGGTACGGTCGGATATGAAGAGGAAACCTCTTTGAGGACTTCATCACCGGAGACGTTGGGCATTTTTAAATCAGCTATCACCAGATCAATATCTTTATTGTGCACGAGCTCAAGTGCTTTTGCCCCGTCTTCCGCTAAGAAGATGTTATGTCCGTCCATCTCGAGCGCCTGGCCTAGTCCTTCCCGGATATTCTTCTCATCATCAGCTATTAAGACATTAAACTTCATCGTTCTCTCCTTGCCAGCCGAGCAGCCGCTTCTCTTTCTGCGGTATCGGGAAACGCAGGTAGAAACTGGTACCTTCATGCTCTTTCGATTTAACTGAGATCTCGCCGAAATGTTCTTTTACGATCTTATACACCACAGTCAGCCCTAATCCCGAGCCGAAGTCCTTGGTCGTAAAGTACGGTTCAAATATTTTGTCGATAAGGTCGTTGGGAATGCCTACCCCGGTATCTTCTACTTTGAGAACTACATAATCGTGTTCGCACCAGGTCGAAACAGTCAGGCTCCCTCCGTCGGGCATGGCCGAGATCCCGTTTTTTATGATATTGAGCAGGGCCTGCTTGAGATATTTATCATCCAGTTTGATATAGGGTATTTCCTCACTGAAGTACTGTTTTAATTCGACATCCGCGCTTTCGAGTTCCACCTTGACGAACTCGAGCACCTCCCTTATCACCTTATTGAGGTCCCCTTCTTCGAGCTGGGTGTTCATCGGCCTTACTGCAAACAGAAAATCCACGACGATGCCGTTTAACCGGTTTACCTCTTCGTTTATTATTCCTAAGTTTTTTTCAACCTGATCTGTGGTCACACACTCTTTGCCGTTAATCGCTTTTTTAATCAGCTGAATATGAATACTCATCGACCCGAGGGGGTTCTTTATTTCATGGGCCACACCGGCAGCAAGTGTTGTAAGTGAGGCAAGCCGTTCAGCGCGTCTTAATTTGGCTTCTTCTTCCCGCTGTTCGGTTATATCATTTATATGAATTATATTTCCCTGGATACTGCCGTCCTTTACCAGCGGCATAATACTGATTGCCAATATCCGGACCTTGTTTCCAATTTCTAGAGAGAACTCTTTATCGACCACTTTTTCCTGGTTCTTCAAGCTGTTTTCGAGGAAACCGGCTATCTCTTCATCTTCGATTACGCTCCAGACCTTTTTTTCATGTACATCGCTGCCGGTAAAATAGAAAAGCCTTTCCGCGGATTTATTGTAGAGGATGAGATTGTGCTCCGTATCACAGACAATAACCCCCTCGGTCATCGATTCCAACACGATCTCGAGCCGTTCATTCTCCGCAGCCATATCGTGGAGGAGCGAATGCACCTGGTCTTTGTCGAGTTTGTCCAGTTTTTTTAACGCGCGATGTATAAATTTTCTCATATTGAGACCTGCATCTTGTAAAAAAGACTTTCAATAGCAAATGATGGGTTCTGGTTGTATAGATCAATCTGCTGGTAGGTGTCGGCAATGAGCTGCTTCCATTTTTCAGCGACAGCGAGGAGAACGGAGGTTTCCTCACTCGTGGGCAGCTGCTCTTTGACCATGGCGCGGATTACCATGAGAAGCTCTTCGAGGAGAAGCTCGCTCCTGCTTTTATTCTTGAGCTGATCACAGATCTCCGCCAAACTCCGGTCCACAGTGAGAGTTCTTTCTCTTTCGAGGAGGAGTTTCATAAATTGCTTTGCCTGCGCGGATACGAGGTCCCTGCTCTGCTCGGACCATGCCAGGAAATAATCCCGAAGCGCGGGGTAATTTTGAGGATCTTCGCGAAAGATCTTTTTCAACACTTCACCGCTCGATTTTTGGTCTCTTCCGACAAAATAGTAATGCCGCAGTCGGGAAAGAATCGTAGAAATGAGGGCCCCTTTTCGGGGTGCAATAAGAACAAAATACACATTTGCAGGCGGTTCTTCCAATATTTTGAGAAGCGCGTTTCGCGCACTTTCGAGCATTTTCTGGGCATTCTCGATAATAATAATTTTTTTTGTATCTCCTGCCGTGGTGTGGGCCCAGTAACTTACTTTTCTTATGAGATCGATTGGTATTGTCTCGAGATTAACGCTCGAGGCAATTTCTTTTGAAAGGGAAACAATATTTTCTACCGTCTCTTTTTTCAGTGTATTATTTTGATTCGGTTCTATTTCCGCGATATTCGACTCCAGTTCCTGGACAATGCCGTACACTTTTTTGATCTTATTCTCATTCCCCTCCCAGAGAAAATCGTCGAATCTGCGGGTCAATTTTCTTACCGCGCGAACCAGAAGGTACCGTGCGAACCGTTTCTCGGTCCGTTTCAAGACATCTGCCGATGCTGTGATCTCATTGCTGAAATATCTGCTTCCGAGCATTATCGTCGATTGATGCGTAAGAAGCCGCTGTACATTGCACTGCCGACAGGTGCAGTCCCATGCCGCACTCCCCTCCTCACAGGTAAGGACCCGGGAGAGTTCCAAGGCAGTTGTCAATTTCCCGGAGTATTGGTCTCCATAGAAGAGAAGTGAGTGAGGCAGTTTCTGTTTTTGAATTTCTTCAGATAAGTGATCTACGACCCCGCTCTGGCCTATAATATTTTCGAACATATTCCCTATATTTTCTCCCCAATTAGTTCTAACCCGTACGGAATAATAGTAATAACAATACCGGCAACAATACTTCCTTCCAGGAGCTCATTTGTATCAAAAAAAGGCTGCAGCCGTAGGACGATAATGATGACGGAGACAAGTATAAATCCCTCGGCAACTCCTAAGAAAAATCCCAGTGCACGATCTAAACTCCCGAGATTGAGCCGTTCCAATAACCGCTTTAAGCCGCCCTCGAACGCCTTCACTACTATATACAATACCAAAAAAATGACTAAAAAGGAAACGACTTGGTTCCAGACGGAAGGACCGAATTGATTATCGAGAAAACGGGCCGCCGCTCCGGAGAAAAGCACAGCACCGCCAATTCCCAAAATCAATGCTGCCAGCGACATGATTTCGGAGACAAATCCCTTAATAACGCACCTAAACGTTGCAATAAGGAGTATAACAAGAAAAATAATATCCAAAGCCACTAAGTTCATCGATTTCGTCCTTTCATCCCCACGATTCGCACCACTGCGATACTTCTATCAGTCCCCCCTGAGATTGCTAAGAAGAGTCTCTCCGATAATCTCACCGGCATTCCGGTTGCAGAGCTCGGCCGCAGCTTCTCCCATCCTTTCCCTTTCCTTTTTATCTTTCATTAAATCTATGACAGTTTCCAGAAGTTTTTCCGCCGTAACCTCATTTCCAGTTAAAACAACGGCAGCACCGAGGCGGCTGAAAGCTTCGGCATTGCGCACCTGGTCTCCGCGTGAAGCGGGTCCCGAAAGCGGGATTAAAACTGCCGGTTTTTTGAGAACACCATACTCCCACAAACTGTTGGCCCCCGCTCTGCTTACAATCAGATCAGCCCTGGCAAGAATGTGGGGAAGTTCACCGCCAATAAAATCGAATGTACGATAGAACTGCAATCGTGAGGGGACAAAATCGAGCCGCCCCATTTGATGGATGACCACATAGCTCTTGGTAAGTTCTTGGATGATTTCTTTTATAAGCCGGTTGATCTGTCGCGCCCCCTGGCTTCCCCCCATGATAAAGAGAAGCGGTCTATCGGAGGGGATATTAAACAGGTCATTTGCCCGTTCCGCTCTTCCTGCAGTTATTTCTTTTCTAACCGGGTTGCCGCTTATAATTACTCTTCGGCGCAGGTTCTGCGAGAAGAATTGTTTTGTTTGAGGAAACGAGACAAAAATGTGTGATACCGAACGGGCATTGATTTTTGTAGCAAGCCCCGGATCAAAATCCGATTCGTGCGTGGCGGTATACAGTTTTTGTAATCGTGCAGCGAGAATTACCGGAACTGTAACATATCCTCCTTTCGAAAAAACCGCGACGGCCTGCAGCTTCCGCAATATAAAATATGCTGCGGTAAAACCGGCTAGAATTTTCAAAATATCAATGCAGTTCCGTAATGAGAGATACCGCCGCAGTTTCCCTGAGGGGATGCCGATATAGCGGACACCGGCAGCTGCAACGATACGCCGCTCCATCCCGGAGGCCGAGCCGATCCACACGATGTCTCCGCTCCAGTGGTCCCGAACATACTCCAATACGGTAAGACCGGGGAAGACATGTCCGGCTGTTCCTCCTCCGGTAAATACGATAGTTCTATTCATCTAGTACTTGATTTTAACATAGTTAGATTTTACAGTTACCTTACCATGAGCAAATTAAGATATGCAATTGTACTTACTGTGATATTTCTTGCTGTTATTCCTTCGGTTTGTTTTACGGACAGCATTTATATAACCGTTGACCGTTTGTCCACTATTATCCCCGCACTTACCGATTTAAACAAAGAAAAACTCATCGTGAACAAAAAACTCACCCGTTTTTACTACGATAATGAGCAGATCGACCTGTACATGCCTGAAACGGCGATTGCAGATGCAATTACCGAGGCTGTCCGAGGCATAGAACCGAATATGGGAGTTGAATCACTCTATCTGCTTCCCGTACCCGCTTCAGTGGATTATGAAGAGAATGAGGAGCAGTTCATGCTCGGCATTTATAACCTGTTGAGGAATGTAAGTTCTATCGAAGGTATCGAATATTATTCCGCGTCACGCGGCCGCATGCGGACATTTTTCAAACAGTTTTACCCTGTAAAGAGCGTCGAAAACCCCGAACAGGTGGAAGATACATTCGTAGACCGCGTCCCCGCTCAGGATACCATGACGGTCTTTCAACAGGACCTGACTTTCGGGAAGAACTTCTCGAAACTTGTCTATCGATACGATTATCCGTTTATAAATCTCTCAATTACGAACTTAAAGACAATGTGGTACGGTATTTTTCCTTTAATCGGCCCTGAACAGATGCAGATCCATCTTGTTATTACACCGTTTCGCGATCACATTGTTTTCTACGGCAACTGCGGGGTAAAAACAAATATTTCCCTATTTGGTATCGAAAAATCGAAGACTGATAGCTTTTCCAACCGTATCGAAGCGCTGTATAACTGGTTTTCGAAGGAGGCGAACCGCTACTTTAATGGGTCAGAATTTTAGCGGATTACTGTTTTTACAGACCGCTTATTTAACAAAAAACTAACCAAAAACTAATCGAAGTAAAAAAAGATTAGAATTGTATATGAAGCATGGTAGGGGATAATATGGCTCATGAAAAGATTCTGGTAGTGGAAGACGAACAGGACATTCTCGAACTGCTTACATATAACCTCGAGAAAGAGGGTTATGATACATTTCGCGCTTTGACCGGGGAAGAGGCGCTGCAGATGGTCTATGATATACATCCTGACTTGATTCTGCTCGATCTCATGCTTCCGGGTGTGGACGGGCTCGAAGTGTGTAAGCAGCTAAAACAGGATGCCCGCACGAAAGAGATTCCGGTCCTGATGGTCACTGCAAAGGGTGAAGATTCCGATATTATCACCGGCCTCGAGATCGGCGCCGATGATTACCTTGCCAAACCGTTTTCCCCGAAAGTACTGATAGCCCGTATCAGAAGCGTGTTGAGAAGAAACAAAAATCGAAGCGAAGATAAAAAACATCATACTATTACCTTAAAAGAGATCACCATCGATATCTCCAAACACCAGGTGCACTGCGCAGACGAGCAGGTCTCCCTCTCTGCAACCGAGTTTGCAATTCTTGTCTTTTTAGCAAGCAATCCAGGATGGGTGTTCTCTCGAAATCAGATAATCGGTGCAGTAAAGGGTGATGACTATCCGGTTACGGAACGCTCGGTAGATGTGCAGATTCTAGGGCTTCGCAAAAAACTCGGTGAACAGGGAAAATACATCCAGACCGTCCGGGGAGTCGGATATCGGCTAAAGACCGATTGATTCCTTGACCTTTCCAAACAATCGCTATACATTATAAGTGTCGTGGGGTGGTCCTGTGCGGCAGGGCCTGAGATTATACCCGTGGAACCTGATCTGGATAATACCAGCGAAAGGGAACGAGACACATCTATCCCCCACATCAAAAATCTACCGGCTTTTCTGAAACCAGCACGTGGTAAGAAAGGTCATTTCTCGTTATCAAGGAGGCGTTATGTACAGATACAGATTCGCACTAACGGTGGCGTTGCTATTATGTATAGTGCCGTTTCTCTTTTCTGCAGGAAGCGGTGAAACCGAAGCGGCCGGTGACCGCAGGCTGCTCGTTTATACGTATGATTCATTTGTAGCGGAATGGGGTCCTGCCGGTAAAATAACTGAAGGTTTCGAGGAGGAAACCGGCATCGAACTCACCATTCAATCTGCGGGGGATGCTGAACAGGTATTGAGCAGGGTAATGTTGGAAGCTGATGATCCACGGGCAGACGTGATTATCGGCATCGATAACAATATGCTGGCAAAAGCACTCGATGCTGATGTGCTCGAGCCGTACGAACCAAAAAACCTGGACAAGATTCCCGCCCGTTTCCATTTCGATAAGAGCTATCACATTGTTCCCTACGATT
>CAZKZZ010000050.1:0-21187 GCA_964557375.1 uncultured Spirochaetales bacterium
GAACTGTTTCAATAAAACTGGCTCCTCTCTTGATGCGGGCATCGAGGTCTTTTCGAGATTGTGTATTTCATGTGCTGCGCACTTTATCCGAAAACAAGTGAAAAACACTAAACTATTACCCTGTTTTACCGAAATTCAAAACGGAGTGATAGAATTATGGTAGAGTCTATAAGACTTTTACAAACACAAATTACTCAGTCTCAAACGGTAAAAGAGCCCCAGTTAATCGAAGCGAGAGATATCAAGGCCATACTCTATCTCGGACTCCGCGGTGAAATCACGCTTCCGTTAGAAGATCACGAGGTAGATATTTTAGCATAATGTGGATATACTGTAGCTGTGAGGACGTCCTTTCGCTTTACATCAGCGCTTCTCCTTTCGTTGTACCTCTGTTTTAGTTCAACATCTTCCATAACAGCACAAGAAATCGATATGGACGCCGTAAAAGCCGAAGAGGAGTTTCGGTGGGGTGTAAAGGCGTACAATAACGGTTTTTTCAACAAAGCTATCCTCTCGTTTGAAAAATCCCTCACTTTTAAACCTGAAAATCCTAAGACTAAAGAGTGGCTCGGCAAGGCGTATTATCGGTCCGGATTCGAAGAGGCCGCTCTTACGGTCTGGCGGAGCTTACTCGATGCCGGTGAGGGGAGTGCGGTACTGCAAAACCGCATCGATACATTGCGGTTTAGAAGAGGATTCGGAAAAGAATTGGCCGAAAAGGGAAGGTATGTTATTGCTTCTCAGATTGAATCCGAAGTAGAGGGCACGAAACTGTTTTCGCGGCCGACTGCGGTGAGTCCCCGCCCGGACGGCAGCTTTTATGTGGTTGCTTTCGGCTCGAATGAAGTGCTTCTCTTCGATACAAACGGGGCCCTTAAAACCCGTCTCAGAGGCGGTCTGGAAGGGTTTGATCATCCCTTTGATATTCTGGACACCGGAACGGGAACGCTGTTTGTGACCGAGTTCGAGGGCAACCGGATTGCGAAGTGCAACAGTGCCGGATATATCACCCAAACATTCGGCGGAACAGGCAGAGGAGAAGGACGCCTAATAGGCCCTCAGTATCTTACAACTGATGGTCAAGGGTATCTCTACGTTACGGACTGGGGCAACCGGAGGGTTTGTAAATTCGACTATGAGGGCAATTTTGTTCTCTCTTTTGGAAAGCGGTCTTCCTATTTTGAGGGATTTTCTTCACCGACCGGTATTATCGTGCATCAGGAGCGGGTGTTTGTAGCCGATTCGACGAAGAAATGTATTTTTGTATTCGATCTAAGCGGGAATTACCTTACCACACTTGCTCAAGGTCAATTGAATGGACCGGAGGATATAGCACTTTTGGAAGAGGGCGTGCTGCTTATAGCGGATACGAACCGGATCGTTCGTTTCAATATCGAGCAGGAGCTCGTCTCTCCGGTGTCGAATGTGGAAGGGAGAGGGGAAAAGGTGCTATCAGCCGCCCTCGATGCCAACGGAAATCTACTTGCAATTGATTTCAATACCGAGGGGATATATTTGCTTACTGAACTGAACAGTCTCTATTCCGGTCTGGAAGTGTCGGTAGACTCCGTGTTTTCCGACCGGTTCCCGGAGGTCCTGCTTACCGTAAAAGTGGAAAACCGCCTCGGCGAGCCGATCGTCGGCTTGACCGGTCACAATTTCATAATCACGGAGGACCATCTGCCTGTCTCCAATTTGGAGTTCGAGTACGCAACACACCGTGCTGAAACTGCGGATGTCGCAATGGTTATCGAGAAATCCCCCTCGTTGGAGAAAATAAAAAACGATGCCTATACGGCGGTCACTGCAATTACCGGTGCGTTGAGAAACAGAGGCCAGGCCGCACTCATAGCGGCGGAGGAGAAACCTGTATTGGAGTCGAAAGTGACAACAGACCTCGAGACCCCGCTGCAGGAGACCCTCTCTTCACGGTTTAGTGAGCAATGGAGTTTTGATCTGAGTGTACGGATGGGTGTCTCGGAGATCATTCCCAGCAGAAACAAACGTGCTGTTGTGTTTATCTCCACCGGAGAGTTGGGCAATGATCCTTTTTCCCAGTATAGTTTAGTCGAGCTGATGCAGTATATGCGCAACAATGAGGTCCGTTTCTACTGCATTTATCTTCAAAAAAACAGTGAAAGCGAGGAACTCGAATACCTCTGCCGGGAGACAGGAGGGGAAAGTTTTTTCCTCTACCAGCCGGAAGGCATACAAGAAGCGGTTGACATCATTTTAGAACAGCGCAGCGGCATGTACGTCTTTAAATATTACTCTTCGAGTCCCACCGATTTCGGCAAGGAATTCATTCCGGTGGAAGTCGAAACATTTCTGTTCAAACGTAGCGGCAGAGATGAATCAGGTTATTACGCTCCGCTCGAGTTTTGAGAAGGCGGCCGAAAATAAAAGGACAGTATGTTTGAAAAATTAAAAAAAAAGGCCGCCCGCAGGAAAGAGTATTGGGAATCCCTCTGTAAACAGTGCGGAATATGTTGTTATGAGAAGAGACCGAACCGGCGCGGGGGGTATTACATCGATTTTAATGCACCGTGCAGGTTTCTCGATGTACATACGAAACGGTGTACCGTATATGAGGACCGATTCGCCGTGTGTAAAGACTGCAAAAAAATGACCCTATTTCACGCACTCTTTACGGGGCATCTGCCCGATTCATGCGGATATGTCCAACGGTACCGGAAACGGGACAGAAAGCACCCCTTTAAAAGATTGCGGCGATTTTCCAGGAGCCTGCCTTCACATCATAGACAAAGTAATAACCGCTGAACTCCGTCCAGAATGGAAGGTTTTTCTCCACGTGTGAGGGAAAATCAACATACGCCTTGTAGGTTTTATCATCAATAAAACCGACCTCTTCGGCTTCAACGATATCGAGAGTAACTGTGATGGAGCGAAGAGAAGAAAAATCGAACTGTTCGAAAAATCCTAAGAATGTCTCTCTCAATTCCCTGTGGTTGATTACTTCATTGTAGGGGACACTCTTGATTGGATCAGTAAAATAGGTGACGGCCTTATCGGCGTCTTTGTTTACAAATGCTTTAATGACCGAAAGGAGAGTATCTTTTATCGTTTTTTTCGGAGTCAACACATGACCCATCTCTTCCGGGTCGAGCCCGGCTGCAAAGCACTTCCAGGAACCGTCTTCCATTTGAAAGTAGAATTTGGGCCCCGACTGCTCGGGTTTGAGATATGAGGAGATACCGAACGGTTCCCCGGGTGCGAGCTCAACGGCCGCTACCCAAACATCTCGGGAGAGCTGCTCTGCTCTTGCTGTTTCGAGCTCAAATATTTCGTCGGGAGGAGTGTCTGAAACCGGCTGCGTTTTAAAGAAATCTTCTAATTCCCCGATGAGTGCGTCTCTCGTTATTCCCCCGGGAGTAGCAGGGGTGTACACTTCGTCGGTTAAAAGCTTGGTAAAAACTCCGCTTTCTTCCGTGTAGAAACCGCGCAGCAGTTTTGAAAACTGGTACAGTACTGCATTTCGGGCTACTCTTCCTTGAGGCACCGAATACGAAGCAGGTTCCCATTCTCCGTATATCTCGATCGGTCTGCCTCTCCGCACACGTTCAGGATCTATTGTTTCCGGTTTGAGGTCCGGATAAATCCGATTTGCCATTGTAATGAACTCATTCCCTTTTTCGATTTTTCCTACATCTCGGTAGCGCAGCCCTACTAAGTAATATGCTTCGGCGAGATGCTCACGCTCTTCCATGGACAGATCGGTGTAGAATTGTCCGAATAGAGGTGATACAAAAACTGCCACTATTATGAGAAAAAGTACTGGATATTTCAAAAGAACCTCCCGAAACGTACTGTTTCACAAAACTTTATTAAAACCTGCCGGTTTTCTCAAAACCATTTGTGTAACGACTAATATTGTAACTTTTAGTATAGCTTATGTATAGTCTTTTTGCAAAGAGGCATTTTGCAGCGATGCAACAGTTCTCATTGACAAAACAAGTAAAAGCGGTTATATTTCATATAAAGCTAATAGGGATTATAGGTTTTTATAGATAGGTTTATGTTTACTATTTCCACCCAAGTCCGATACGCACTTCGTGCACTGACAAGAATCGCTTCTTCCGAGAAACAGGGGTTTTTACCCCTCGCTGCTATTGCGGAGGTTGAGAATTTATCGGTAAAATATCTCGAACATATCTTTCGTCAGCTCAAAAAGAACGGAATTGTCGAGAGCAGCAGAGGTCCTGAGGGGGGATATCGTTTGACGAGGGATACTCAGGATATCACCCTCTATGAAATCGTTGCAGCGTTGGAGGGGCCGGTTTCGACCGTATCCTGTGCTACCGATGAACTCTCCTGTGAGAGAAGCGCTCTCTGTTCGGTAAAACACGTTTGGAGCGATATGCAGGACCACATCGTCACATTTCTCGAAGGGAGGACCCTCGAGACCGTTCTTCATTACGAACCTACCTCCGAAGGAGGACCCTCGCATGGATAGAAAAAATATTGATAGAAAAGAAGTGTATCTCGATTACAATGCCACCACCCCGCTTCATCCGACGGTAAAACGTACCCTTATGGACCAGCTCGATGCATACGGAAACGGTTCGAGTATGCATACGTTTGGGAGGAAAGCCGGACAGTTGATAGAGGAAGCGCGGGAGCAGGTTGCGCAGCTTATCAACGCGGAAGAAGCTGAAATCGTGTTTACCGGAGGCGGGTCGGAATCCAACAACACAGTGTTAAAGCTTCTTCTCGATGATTCGTTCTGCGAACGGATGTTTTCAGGGAGAAAGAGAAAACTCATTACCACGGTCATCGAACATCCAAGTGTACTCGAGACTGCACGATACCTCGAAAAGAGAAGAGTGCAGGTGGACTACCTCCATGTAGACAGATTCGGTTTTGTGGATGTGGACCAGCTGCGCTCCCGCTTGACCGACGATACTGCACTGGTGTCGATTATGATGGCAAATAATGAAATCGGAACAATACAGGATATAAAAACTGCAGCTGAACTGGCGCACCGGAAAGGGGCCCTGTTCCACACGGATGCAGTCCAGACAGCGGGAAAAGTACCTATAGATGTTCGGTCTCTAGGCGTTGATTTTTTGAGCCTCTCCGGTCATAAATTCTACGGTCCAAAAGGGATCGGTGCACTCTACGTGAAAAATAATCTCGATATTGTTCCTCTCGTTCACGGCGGCCATCAGGAAGAAGGACGCAGGGCGGGAACGCTCAACACACTCGGTATCGTGGGACTGGGCAAAGCGGCCCAACTGGCCCGGGAAGAGATGGAAGAAGAACGTAAGAGGGTCCATGGGTTGAGAGAGCGTTTGCGTGCCGGAATAGAGGAGAAGATACCGGATGTACGGTTCAATGGGCATCGAGAGCACTCCCTGCCCGGGACACTCAATGTAAGCTTTTTGGGTGCGGAGGGAGAGTCGATTCTCCTCTATCTCGATTTCGAAGGGATTGCCGTGTCCACCGGTTCGGCTTGTGCCACAGGTTCACTCGAACCGTCCTACGTTATTCTCGAGACCACGACAGACCCGGAATACGCGCACGGTTCTATTCGGTTCAGCTTGGGGAGGGAGACCACGGAGGAGGATATCGATTATGTGCTGGACAAACTGCCCCCTATTATCGAGAAGCTGAGACGGATGTCGACCCTGTATTCGAGCGGTGCCGGATATACGGAAACGCCGGCCGTATGAGAGTGTGCGCGGATGAATACAAACGGCTATTCCGGCCCGTCCCGGAGAAAATCGCTGTATGAGCGGGAGGAGAAGGAGCAGGTATGAGTAACAATTTTAACTGGCTGTATTCCGAGATTGTAAAGGACCATTTTATAAACCCCAGGAATGTTCTCGAAGAAAATGATGAACAAATCTACGACGGCAAAGGGGTTGTCGGTAATGTACGATGCGGAGATCAGATGCTGATCGCCATCAATGTAGAGGGTGATGTTATAAAAGAGTGCAAGTGGAAAACGTACGGATGTGCGAGTGCAATTGCGAGCACTTCTATGCTCTCCGAAGCAGTGATCGGCATGAAATTGGAAGATGCCTATCGTGTGGGTCCGGAAGAGATCGTAAAACGGCTGGATGGGCTTCCGGAGCACAAAATACACTGTTCGGTCCTCGGTGATAAAGCATTGAAGGCGGCTATCGAAGATTACTACAAACGTCATGGAATGGAAGAAAAGATCCCGGCTGTGAAAAGCAAGGTGGTTTGTACCTGCATAGGGATAACGGACGCTGATATCGAAGAAGCGGTGCGTCAGGGGGCCGGGACTTTTGAGGAATTGCAGAATAGGACGAAAATAGCGACCGGATGCGGCGGTTGCAGGAAAGAAGCGGAGGAGCTGTTCCATCAGTACCATCACCTCTACGGCGAGTGAAATGTCGCTATTCTGATTTGGGCGGATTTCTCCGAACGTTGAAATCTCTCTTGGGACTCATGCGGGACTCCCGGTCCGCGTGGAGAGCGCTGGAGTAGAACACCTCTTGTGCCCGTACCGGCTTCTCATTTTTTTTCGGTTCCCTCCGTTTATAGGAACCGTCGGAGTAGAGTTCCCAGCCCTTGGCATTATCACGGAAAAAAGTATCCAAAGCGTTCAACAGCCGGTCTTTGAGGGTTTTGTCCTCAATAGGAAACATAAGTTCCACCCGTTTTTCGAGGTTGCGGGTCATCCAGTCGGCGGAAGAAAGATAGAGCTCTTCCTCTCCTAAATTATGGAAATAAAAGATCCTGCTGTGCTCGAGATAACGGTCGACAATACTTGTTACTGTTATATTCTCGGACAAACCTTCGATACCGGGAACCAGCATGCAGGCCCCCCGGACATTCAGGGTTATTGTGACTCCCCGTTGAGATGCCCCGTAAAGGGCCCGGATGACATCGGGGTCGGCGAGTGAGTTCATCTTTGCCATGATGATACCTGGGGTCGATGTCGTGCTTCTCTCCGCTTCTCTATTTATCAATGTCAACAGTTTTCGTTTGAGCCCTGTCGGGGCCATAACCAATTTACTTAGGTTAGGAGCGGAAGAGTACCCGGTTATTGCGTTAAAAAATTGGGCCGTTTCGTAGGATATTCCCTCTCTGCTGGTCAAAAACCCGTAATCGGTGTACAGCTTTGCAGTTTTATCGTTGTAATTTCCTGTTCCGAGATGGATATACCGTTTCACTCCCTCAATTTCTCTTCTGATTATCATCAGAGCTTTTGCATGTACTTTTAGATGGGCTATTCCGTAGACGACGATCGCACCTGCCAACTCCAGTTCTTCGGCCCAACCTATGTTCTGCTCTTCATCGAACCGCGCCTTCAGTTCCACCATGACGGCCACCTGTTTGCCGTTCTCAGCAGCTTTCTTGAGTGCTTTTATTATGGGTGAATCCCCGCTCGTCCGGTATAACGTCATTTTTATTGCAAGAACATCGGGGTCCTTTGCTGCACTGTTGATCAAGTTTACGACCGGATCGAACGATTCGTACGGATGATGGAGTAAAATGTCCTTTCGTTTCAGAGTGTCCCACATGGTGTCGTCCTCTTCGATATCCGCGGGATAACACGGTTTCCACTCTTCATTTTTCAGCTCTTTGAAATCGGTTACCTTACAGATATCTATAATGGAACGGAGGTCGAGATGCTTCGGTACAATATAAATATCATTTTCGGGTATTGAAAGATCGGTTTTTAATTTCTCCTGCAGCTCTCTACTGTGGGAAGTCATCTCCAAACGGACGGGACGGCTCCGTTGTCTGTTGATAAGGACCTCCTCCATTGCTTCCACAAAATCTTCATCCCGCTCTTCATCAACGCTGAGGTCCGCGTCCCTGGTGATCCGGAAGAGAAGATACTCTTCTACCTTATACCCTGGAAACAGTTTTTCCGCGTTGCTGGTAATGATATCTTCGATAAAGGTGAAGTAAAAGTTGCCGTCTCTTTCGGGAAGCCATCTGTATCTGGAAAGAGAAGAAGGTATTTGCACGATCGAATAAAAGGGGCCCGGTGCATCTTCCTTCGGAGTAACCGGGATGAGTTTGAACAGCAGGTGAAGGCAGAGACTATTCGTAAAGGGAAACTGTTCTTCGACCCGTACCGGAGTAAGGGTAAGATAGAGTTCATCTTCAAAAATAGTGTCCGCGGTCCGTTTCTGCTGTTTGGTGTATTCGTCGGAAGCAACGTAAATGAGCCGATTTTGTTTCAGACCGGGAAAGATTTCGTTTTCGAGGCAGTGATGCTGTTGTTCAATAATCCCCCGCACCTTCTCCTCTATTTTCTGCAATATTTGAGAAGGACTGAGTCCGGAAGGACACCGGACCTGATTACCTCTGCGATAGTGCCTTTTTAACGTTGCAACACGGACCATAAAGAACTCATCAAAATTTGAACTGACAATTGTTATGAATTTGAGCCGCTCTAAAAGGGGATTGGACTTGTTCAGTGCTTCGTGGAGGACCCGCCTGTTGAACTCGATCCAACTCAGTTCTCTATTGAAAAAGGGAAATGCTTGTTCATGGTGCTGTTTCTGGTTTTTGCTCATCGATGTCATCCTCTCTTAGATCCTCTCTTAGGCAAGTGTGACCCGCATTCCGAAAACTTCTTCGAACATGTTGGATTTTGTAGAAAGGGCCAGCCGTTCGGAAGAATTGTCACTGTGGCATTTGCAGTAGAGAACTATCTCGTCTTCATGGATCTCCACGGTAATATCTTTGATCCGCTGGATATGTCCCCTGTCCAATGCATCGGCTATTCTCAAGATTGCGGAAAGTTTCAGAACTCGAATTCTATCCTCGCGGGGAAGCGATATATACGGGACATGAGAGGGTACCGGAAGTGCTTTTCGATGATACCGTACCACGTTGGAGACAATTTTGAGATCATCCCGGTGGAGCCCGAAAATCTCCGAATTGGCAACGATGTATTGGCCATGTTTGTGATGTCCGCTGAACCGGATATATGTACCGATGTCGTGGAGCAGTCCCGCGACGTGGAGCAAGAGACGGGAATGCTGGTCTAGATTGTGGGTCGATTGGAGCTGGTCGAACAGCCGGAGAGCGAGGTTTGTAACATGAACGGAATGTTTTTCATCAAAATGAAATTTTCTGCCCAAGGAAAGTGCCGAGGCTACCACTTGTGAATCAAATTTTCCCTGCACCATCTCATCGGGGTCGATTATCATGTTCAGAAGCAGTCCGTCCCTTATGCTTACGTTGGGCACGATGAGTTGATCGGCGAAGGTCCCCTCCATAAACTGCTGATAGATAATGAGGGCGGTTACGAGTCCCTCCGCGTCATCGTAGGTTATTCCCAACGTATCTACGATGTCCTCGAGTGACATTTGTTTTACCTGAGAGAGAAACGATTCGAACTGGTCTTTTTCGATTGTGGAATACCACTTGTTTACTGTTGATCCTACCTTTTCCGCCGCTATCCGGGCATGGCCGCCTACGGCGATAAAAAACCGGATCCTGCCGAGCTCCAGTTCCGCGCCGAGTACCTCCCGTGTTGTTGAAATCTGTTCCTGGAGGAAGCGTTCCAGCTGGTTTAGTCCGGGCATTGATTTTATCTGCTGTTCGATCCTTACCGTTCCAATGTTGAGGGAGTGGGCCGCAACGATCTTCCCCCGCTGGAGGAGCATTACCTCGGTACTGCCCCCGCCCACCTCGATAATCAGGCTGTTGGAACGGGCCAGCTCCTGTTTATAATCTTCCAGAGCGTATTGCACGGCCATGTAGGTCAGCCGGTTCTCCTCGATACCGTCCACCGTATTTACACTCAAGCCGGTCCGTACCCAAACCCTGTCTATAAAGGTATCTCTGTTGTGGGCTTCTCGAATTGCGCTGGTAGCAATGACGGTAATATCATCCTCGTCGATGTGCCAGCCGTTTAACAGCTCTTTTAATCCGGAAAGAATATGAAGGGCCTGGATCAGAGATTCTTTACTGATTTTTCCGGAGACGAACACGTCCCTGCCTAAGTTGAGCGGTTTACCCGCCCGGTCGATGATCCGCCAGGCAGAATCATGTCCAATCTCGGCAACCATCATTCTGATCGCGGTTGAGCCGATATCGATTACTGCTACCGTTTTTAATTCATCTTTTCTCATTTATATACGCTCTAAAATAGTGCCTATTAGCCTTGATCGGCAAGTAAACCCGCTGCTCCTAACATTACTGCATCGTCTCCGAGAATTGCCTGTTTTACCACAACATGTTCGACCAGTGCCGGAAGGGCATGGGTATACATGGCTTTTTTTGCAGCTTCGAGATACTGCTCTCCGAGCTGGTCAATGAGCCCGCCCCCTATAACAATTATCTCCGGATTGAGTATATTCACGCAGTTTGCCATGCCGATTCCTAAATAAAAAGCAGCACGCTCGACAACCTGGATTATCGGTTTCTCTCCAGACTTATATGCTTTTTTAAATATTTTGCTTTTGTAGTTTTTTATATCCGTACCTGCATTCTCCAGAGTGGCCGGCGCCTTCCCGGCTCCGGCCAAACTGACTGCATCTTTTGCCATACTTGTTCTGCTTGCCAGTGATTCGAGACAGCCGTAGTGGCCGGAATTGCAGAGGGGGCCGTCCGTTTGGATAATCATATGGCCGATCTCCCCGGCATTTCCGGTGCTGCCCCGGTACAGCTTTCCATCCACTATGATTCCCCCGCCGATTCCCGTGCCCGGGAAGAGTCCTACCACATGTGAATACCCTTGTGCGGCTCCCGCAATGTACTCACCATAGGTTCCGGCTTTTACGTCATTTTCGAGCAGAATAACCGTATGAAACTCATCTTCCAGCTTCTCGACGAGAGGGTAGTTATCAAATCCGATATTCGGCGTGTAGAGCACCACCCCGTTCTCTACATTAATTTGACCGGGAACGGCTACCGCAATTCCCCCTATATCGGACGATTCGGTCTCTCCTTTCTTCAACAGTTTTTTTATGATCTCGACCATCTTCTCGGTTACCGCGTCCGGCCCTTTTTCAGCTGCAGTTTTGGTTTTTTCCCGCTCGATGATAGTATTGCCTTCGACGAGAGATCCGGTAATATTTGTCCCCCCTACATCCAACGCGATCTTATTCTTTTTTCCCATAATAAACGTTCCTCTTGTGTGAAATGATAATATATTTTTTTCTTATTGTCTCCACACCCCAATTCACAACTGTATTGATTTTTTGTATAATTAATACAGATAGTATGGCTGAAAGGGAATCTTTTTCGAACGGAACCGACAGTCAGGTTTTAGAGGAACAAGAGAGTAAACTCAAAGAGCCTGACATGTACCGGGTAATTCTCCACAATGATCACTATACAACGATGGATTTTGTTGTGGAGGTGATCATCAGGGTATTCCATAAGAACGCAGTCGAAGCTACCAAAATCATGCTCGATGTGCATAAAAAGGGAAAGGGGTTTGTCGGTATATATCCTTACGATATCGCCGCAACAAAGGTCTCACAAGTCAAACAGATGGCGAGAGAACGCGAGTTTCCCCTCAAGTGTACATTGGAAAAAGCGTAGAAATAAATCGATACAGGAAGTGTATGAGAATCAGTGAAGATGTTCAAACAATATTAAACTCGGCATATCAAGAGGCGAAGCAGAGGAAGCATGAGTATCTTACTCCGGAACATATTCTGTTCGCGGCCCTCTATTTTGATTTATCACGGGAGATAATCGAAAGCTGCGGTGCCGACCCGGATGAAATCCGGGAAGAAGTAGAAAGTTATCTCGAAGACAATATACCGGTCACGAAAAACAGCGAACCGATACAGTCCATCGGCTTTCAGGAAGTAATCGAGCGGGCCGTCTTTCACACGGAGTCGTCCCAGAAGGGAGAAGTGGATATCGGGGACATCATCGTTTCCATTTATGATGAAGAGAATGCATTCGGTGCCTACTACCTGAGGAAAGCCGGCATTTCCCGGCTTGCACTGCTCAATGCCGTCTCCTACGGCCCACTCGCCTCGGAAATGGAGCCGGAAGAAGAGAACCAGGAGGTCCTCGAGGAGAAGGTAGAGCAGACCGCGGAGAAGGGCAAGAAAAAAAAGGCTAAGAGCGCGCTCGAATCGTTTACTATGGAACTGACCGCGTTAGCGAGGGAGAGCAAGCTCGAACCGCTTATCGGACGGGATGACATTGTGGAGCGTACCGTTCAGGTACTGTGCCGGAGGCTTAAAAACAATCCGGTCTTAGTGGGTGATCCGGGAGTAGGCAAGACGGCGATTGCCGAAGGTCTCGCCCAGCGCATAGCGGACGAGAAGGTGCCCGGTCTTTTGAAGGGGTTCGAAATATACTCTCTTGATATGGGCGCGCTCATTGCGGGGACCCGGTTCAGGGGGGATTTCGAAGAACGGATGAAGCGGGTCATCGCTGAACTGGTCAAAAAAGAGAAGGTGATTCTCTTTATCGACGAGATCCACACCATCATCGGGGCCGGCGCAGTGAGCGGCGGCACCATGGATGCGTCCAACCTCTTAAAACCCGCCCTCCAGGCGGGGCAGCTCCGCTGTATCGGTTCGACTACGTTCGAAGAGTTCAAAAAATCCTTCGATAAGGACAGGGCCCTCTCCCGAAGATTTCAGAAGATCGAGGTAACCGAGCCGACCCATGAAGAAGCTGTAGATATTTTGAAGGGACTCAGAGACAAGTATGAAGAGTACCACCACGTCACCTTTACCGATGAAGCGCTCGAAGCAGCAGTGGACCTCTCCATTCAATACTTGAACGACCGGTACCTTCCGGACAAGGCGATTGATGTCATCGATGAGGCGGGGGCCTACATGCGGATGACGACATTCAAAGAAGAGACCGAGGACCTTGAAGGGGAGCCGGTAGAGATTAATGAGGAACATATCGAAAACGTTGTTGCCAAGATAGCCCGGGTACCGGTGAAGTCGGTGACTGTCTCCGAGCGGGACAAGCTCAAAGATCTCAAAGAGCGGATTACCGAACAGCTGTTCGGACAGGAGGCTGCGGTCGAGGCTGTTGTCCAGGCGGTCAAACAGTCGCGGGCTGGATTCCGTTCGCCCGACAAACCGGTGGCCTCGTTTCTCTTCGTCGGTCCGACCGGGGTGGGGAAAACCGAACTTGCCCGTCAGCTTTCCAATATCTTAGGTATCGCTCTGCACCGTTTTGATATGAGTGAGTATCAGGAGAAACACACCGTTGCCCGGCTCATCGGTTCCCCTCCCGGTTATGTCGGTTATGAGGAAGGGGGGCTGCTCACCGATGCAATCAGAAAAACTCCGCACGCCGTACTCCTCCTCGATGAAGTAGAAAAAGCACATCAGGACATTTTCAACGTTCTGCTTCAGATGATGGATTATGCAACGGTAACCGACAATACCGGCAGAAAAGCGGATTTTCGCAACGTCATCATCATCATGACATCGAACGCGGGGGCGCGGGACATCGGCAAACCGCTCATAGGCTTCGGAGAACGGCATATCAACGAATCGGCGGTTGATGATGCAGTAGAGCGGACCTTTTCTCCCGAGTTCCGGAACAGACTCGATAAAGTCGTCAAGTTCAACCGTCTCGATGAATCGATCGTCCTCCAGATCGTAGACAAAGAGCTCTCCTTTTTCAAAGAACAGTTAGAGGAAAAGGGTGTCGAGCTTACCGTAACCCGGGAGTGCAGAGAATGGCTGGCACGGACCGGTTATTCTTACGAGTTCGGGGCACGGAATATCGACCGGCTTATCCAGGACAAGATCAAGTCTTATTTCGTTGACGCGGTACTCTTCGGTGATCTTGCAGGCGGCGGTAAGGCGGTTGCGGACATAAAAGATGATGAAGTGGCTATCGAGGTAACCGAGAAACATGGGGGATAATTTCCCCTGGCTCGACGAAACGGAACGGATAGAGTTCCCTCCCGTATCGCAGGCGACCCGCGAAGGGATTGTTGCTATGGGGGGTAACCTGTCACCGGGGGTGCTGCTCTCCGCCTATTCACAGGGGATTTTCCCCTGGTTCTCCGAGAATGAACCGATACTGTGGTGGTCTCCCGACCCGCGGTTTGTTCTTTTTCCGGCGAACATTCATATTTCCAAATCTATGCGGAAACTGCTGAGTCAAGAGCGGTATACAACCACCTTTGATGCCGATTTCGAGCGGACCATAACCGAATGCAGCACTATGGAACGGCCCGGTCAAAACGGCACCTGGATTACCGACGGCATGATCTCTTCTTATATCGAGCTGCACGAACTCGGGTACGCCCACAGCATCGAAGTGTGGGAGGGCGAAACTCTCGCCGGCGGCCTCTATGGGGTCTCTCTGGGCAGCTGTTTTTTCGGTGAATCAATGTTCAGCCGGTTGCCGAACTCGTCAAAAGCGGCTCTCGCGGTTCTTTGTACGGCACTGGTACAGGCGGAGTTCGATGTAGTCGACTGTCAAGTGTACACACCTCATCTCGAAACGATGGGTGCTGAGCTTATTCCCAGAGAGCGGTTTCTCGCTCTTCTCCAAATCGGCCTGCAATCCCCCACTTTGCGGGGAGATTGGGGTGTATGGTTCAACGGGCTCAAGGGAGAAGATGTGCTTGCTATGAAAAAAAGGAGAGACGGAACGTAACACCGAACGAGTCGGCCGACTAACATCAGTATGAAAAGATGCTTCCGCCTATAAACTCCCGCAGAATGGACTGTTCGGGTACGTAATTTGCCGGGAGAGGGTTGAAGTTACTGAGAAAAGAGGTTAACCGGATCGCCTCGTTGTAGAAAGAATGGATAGGCTTGACCGATTTGAGAAGCGGTTCAGCATACGTTTTTAATACAGCCAGCTCATAATCGAGGGCGGAGTTGAAGGCGGAATCCGCGTTATTCTGGAATGGAAAGATGTTTTTGTCTTCTCCTCTGCGTACCGAGGGCCATCTTCCCAGGGTTTCGACTGCGCTGTATCCTCTAAAGCTGTAGTCCCGTACGATGCGGCGGAGCAGTCTGTTGTCGGTGGTCGAGATTCTGTTATGGTCATCGAGGTTTAGCTGAGTAAGGGCTGAGACGTAGATTTTATACTTCATCTCCGGTTCGATCAGATGAGTGAGTTTTTCGTTCAGACCGTGGATCCCTTCGATGATAAGGAGACTCCGCTCGGTCAGCTGCAGATAATGGCCCTCATTTCTTCTCGAACCGGTTTTGAAATCAAAATTGGGTATTTCCACCCGCTTCCCGTTGAACAGATCGAGAAGATTATTGTTGAGCAGTTCTATATCCAGCGCTTCCAATGCTTCGAAATCGTAATTCCCGTTCTCATCCCTCGGATTAAGCTCCCGATTAACGAAATAGTCGTCTAAGGAGATTGCAACAGGATTAAAACCGACTACGCGAAGCTGAATGGACAATTTTTTTGCAAAGGTGGTTTTCCCGGAAGAAGAAGGGCCGGCTATGAGCACGACACGGACTTTCCCTTTACGTTCGAGAATCCTGTCTGCTATCTCGGCGATTTTTTTATCGTGCAGCGCTTCCGCAACCCGAATGAACTCCTGCACCTGCTTGGAATAGATGATCTCGTTGAGCTTCCCCACACTGTTAACCCCGAGGATTTTCCCCCACGCTTTATACTCTTTATACACCGAAACCAGGAGGGGGCTGTTTTCAAACGGTTCCATACGGTCGGGCTTCCCCCGGGGAGGATATCGGAGGAGAAATCCCTGAGTAAAATCCATCAGCTCAAATACTTTGAGCAGCCCGGTTTGGGGTACCAGCGGTCCATGGGCCAAATCCATAAAATCACCGCACACATAAACCGGCACTTTGTTGCTGTTCTGCTGCTGCATGAGGAGGGAGGTGTCATGCTGCTTCTGTTCTTCGAAATGGGTCAGTGCTTCCGCGTAGGAGATGACCCGTCTCTGAACGGGAATATCTTTGTCGACAATCTCTCTCATCCTGTTTTCGAGTTTCTCGATGTCTTCCGGGTCGACATCGGTCATTCCGTCGAAATAGTAGTAATAACTCTTTCCGAGAGAGTGACTGATAATGAGCCGCCGGTCAGGGAACAGCTCTTTTGATGCAATAGCCAATAAAAAACAGAGCGACCGCCTGTATACTTCGGTCCCCTGAGCGGTTTCTAAGGTAATCGGTTTAAGGGCGGCATTTATCTCTATTTTGAAGGAAAGACTTACCAGTTCGTTATTGACCAGAGCCGCTACAGGGGGATAGGAGTGACCCTGCAGCTCTTCTTCATCCAAGAACTCACAAACCCGGGTACCGTAGCCAACAGTACGGGTTTTACCCGAAGGAAGTTTGACCTGTACAGTTTTCATGATGTATTGTGCCTTAGATTTTGGTCTTCAATTCTTGAATCTCTTTTTCTATCAAGGGCCGCTTGATTTGTATATCTCCATCTTCTTGGGTCCGGAGCAGCGGTTGGTCTCTGTACGGGGTCCCCTGTTCGTCCTGGAGCAGCCGTACAACCGGATGACGCGGCGTTTTAGGATCGGTTTCTACAACAATGCCTTTTGCTCCGCTTGTAAGAAGAACAAATGTGCCTAACGGATAAATAGAAAGAGTGTATACCAAAATGCGGATTACCTGTTCATCGTATTTCTTCCCGGTATTTTTTAAGAGGTCGAGTATACCGGAATGGCCGTCCATCGCGTTTTTATGAGGACGGTCGGAGACAATAGCCGCGTAGGAGCATGCTACCGCTATAATTTTTGCGTAGAAAGAGATCTTCTCGCCTGTAATGCTTCTCGGATATCCGGTCCCGTCAATACGTTCGTGATGTTCGAGTACGGCTCTGGTAATCGGCATGGAGAACTGGGCTTCCTGGAGGATTCTGAAGCCGATGACCGTATGGGCGGTAACGGTTTTTCTCTGTTCCGGGGAGAGTACGTTACCGTTCATGTACAGTTTTTCCGGAATTTTCAACATCCCGATTTCGTGCAGAAGAGCAGCTGTCCCGATATCGATCTGTTTAAAGGGGGGAAGCTTCATCGTATCTGCTATTACTATGGCCAATATAGCGGATTTTACGGAATGTGCGACCAAATATGAGTGGTTCTCATCACTCATTTCGTTCAAACGGAGGATGTAATTTCTTTTCGCTTTTACAACCTGAATGAGCTCTTTTACGTGATCGGTTATTTCATCGATTCGTAATTCCTGTTTTGTAGAATAACGGTCGAAAACGGTAGCGATAAAATCGCACATCGAATTGTAGAACGAACGGGTTTCTTCCCAATTGGTCTGGTCCGCCTCACTGTTTTCGAGAATAGCGGCACCGGACTTGCTGCCGCCTTCAGCATCCGCAAATTCGGCCCCGATTTCGGGAGGTGCCGCGATAGGGGTCCCGTCCGTATATACGGTTTTATACCCCCAGCTTATCAGCCGCTTCTGTAATTCTTCGGATATGGGGATATCGGGTGAGAGAAGAATGTATTTTTCATCCAAGTAGACCGGCCTGCTGATGTATGAACCGACAGGCAGGTTTGAAACCGTAACACTGTTCATTATTTACGTTCCCGTTGACCGTATTATACTAAATAAACTACACTGCACCATACACTATGGTTCTACATACCTATTATAGGAGAAAATGTTTTGAAATTTAAGACAATTTTTATTTTATTTAATATTGTCATCGTTGTTTCTTTCGTAATTATTTATTTTATGCCCCTTTTGATGCTGGGGTGGGAGTACGCTACCATTTTTTGGTCCAAAAACTGGTTTCTTCCCATCATCTTCATAGCGGTACTTGTTCTCTTAAACTCCTATTTTCTCCTAAATTGGCGTCTTTTTCAACTCCTCGAAAGCGAGGATTGGGACAAACTGCTTCAATATCTCGAAGAGCGGATTTATGAAAAGAAAAGATTTCAGGCACAGCACGTACGAATCCTGGTAAATACCTATCTCATCCGCTCCAATGTCGACGGAATCAAAAGACTCGAAGCGTTTCTTCGAGAACATAATCCCGAATTGGTGCCGAAATTCGCTCTCTCTTTAGGTATTCCCTATCTGCTGCAAAACAATCCGCGAGAGATGGAACTCTACTTTCAGGAGTTTCTCCACACGACAAAGGGAAATGATAACAAGTGGATCCAGTGGAATTACAGTTTTGCACTGCTTCTACAGCGAAAGAAAGAAGAGGCAAAAAATACGCTCCTAAATGTGTTGGACCAGGCTAAAGATCCGGTGCTCACATTGTTGACACTGTATATGCTGGACGGATTTTCCGCGGAACCCGATATAGAAGAGAAAGTGCGGAATGCGAGAGAGGAGATCCGGAAGAACTACTCTCCTCCGGAATGGGAGAAAGAAGTGGCAAAAGCCAAGAGCAATGTGGAGGTGGTCATTCTCGCCCAGCTGGTACAGGATGCTACCGAGTGGCTTTTTTCTACGAATTCGGAAAACGGCAAGACTGAAAATGAGATCAATTAACAAATCGCAAAAACTCGAACATGTATGTTACGATATACGCGGACCGGTTTTAGAAGAGGCGAAAAGGCTCGAAGATGAGGGATATAGAATTGCAAAGCTCAATATCGGAAATCCGGCGCCTTTCGGATTCGCTACTCCGGACGAAATGGTCCACGACATCGTTATCAACATAACCAGGGCGGAAGGATATACGGACTCAAAGGGAATCTTTTCCGCACGAAAGGCGATCATCAATGACTTTCAGGAGAAAGGCATTGCGGACATTACCATAGAAGATGTATACATCGGGAACGGGGTAAGTGAGCTTATCGTCATGGCAATGCAGGGGCTGCTCGATAACGGGGACGAAGTGCTGATACCCGCACCGGATTATCCGCTCTGGACCGCGGCCGTTAATTTGGCCGGCGGGAATCCTGTACACTACCTCTGTGACGAGAAGTCGATGTGGTATCCCGACCTCGATGACATCGAGCAGAAAATAAGCAGCAAGACGAAGGGACTCGTTATCATCAGCCCCAACAACCCTACCGGAAGCGTCTACCCGCAGGAAATCGTAGAGAAAATGGTGGCCCTCGCCAACGAACACGGCCTCGTCGTTTTTTCGGATGAGATTTACGAGCGGATCGTTTATGACGGAGCTAAACATACTCCTCCTGCACTATACGCCGACAAAACGCTCTGTGTGAGCTTTAATGGACTTTCTAAAGCGTACCGTGCGGCAGGTTTTCGTTCGGGCTGGATGCTCTTGAGCGGGGCAAAGGCAGCTGCCCGAGATTATAGGGAAGGTATAGATATTCTTTCGAATATGCGGTTATGCAGCAATGTTCCCTCTCAGTACGCGATTCAAGCCGCGTTGGGCGGGTATCAAAGCATTGATGATCTGGTAGCTCCGGGGGGACGGCTCTACGAACAGATGGAAATCGGATGGGAACGGATAAACAGTATTCCCGGTCTCTCCTGTGTCAGGCCCCAGGGAGCACTCTACCTTTTTCCCCGCATCGATGTGGAGCAGTTTTCCATAACGAGTGACGAGCAGTTCGTACTGGACCTCCTTCGGGAGAAAAAAATACTCGTTGTCCAGGGGACCGGATTCAATTGGCCCCATGCAGACCACTTCAGGATCGTATTTCTGCCCCCGAAAGAAGAATTGAAGGACGCGATGAGCAGACTCGAAGAGTTTATGACCGGCTACCGTCAATTATTGACCCGCTAAAGGGAAGCCTATATAATCAATTTTTGCAAGAAGCACAATCATCGACAACCACACGAGGTAAAGTATGAGTGTACGCGTGCGTTATGCTCCATCCCCGACCGGGATGCAACATATTGGAGGAGCTAGGACAGCCCTATTCAACTATCTTTTTGCCCGTGCTAACAACGGCACTTTTATATTGCGGGTAGAAGATACCGACCGGGAGCGGTTCAGTGAAGAAGCGCTCCAAGATATTCACAACACTCTGCACTGGATGGGTATCGAATGGGACGAAGGTCCCGGTAAGGGCGGCGATTACGGGCCCTATGTTCAATCCGAGCGGTTCGATCTCTATAAAAAATATGCACATGAACTGGTGAAACAGGGACACGCATATTACTGCTACTGCACACCTGAACGGCTTCAACAGCTCCGGGAGGAGCAGAGTAAGGAAAAAAAATCGGTACAGGGCTACGACAGGCACTGCCGGAATTTGAGTGACGAACAGCGGAAGCAGTACGAGGATGCAGGGAGACAACCGGTCATCAGATTCAAGGTCCCTCTCGAGGGCACTACCGTACTCGAAGACCGCTTGTTAGGCAAAATAAAACGGGACAACAGGGACATCAATCCGGACCCGGTCCTCCTCAAATCGGACGGGTTCCCTACGTATCACCTCGCCAATGTGGTCGATGATCACCTGATGGAAATCTCTCATATTCTCCGCGCTCAGGAGTGGATATCCTCCGGGCCGCTTCACCTGCTCATCTACGGGGCGTTCGGATGGGAGCCGCCTGAGTATTGTCATCTCCCTATGGTAATGGGCAAAGACGGACAGAAGCTCTCTAAGCGGCACGGGGCAACGGGAGTGCGGGAGTTTATCCGGCAGGGGTATCTACCGGAAGCAGTTGTAAACTATATTGCTCTGGTTGGGTGGTCGTACGATGATAAGCGGCAGTTTTTTACTCTGGATGAACTGGAGTCCCTGTTTACCCTTGATAAATTAAACAAAGCCCCCGGTGTTTTCGACTATAAGAAGCTGGAGTGGTACAACGGACAATATATTCGACAAAAAAGTGATGATGAACTTAAAAGGTTGATACTGCCCTATCTCATAGAAGAGGACATCGTGGAGGACCCGCCGACTAAAGAAGAGGAAGAGATTATCAAAGGGGCGGTCCCTCTTATCAAAGAGCGGCTGAAATATTTGAATGAGGCCCCGGTTCTGGTAAAATTCCTGTTTACCGATGATCTCGAATACAGTGTCGATGAGGTAATTCCAAAGAAACTGAATGCTTCCAAAACGGCGGAGGTCCTCGCGGAATGCAAGAGTCTGCTCGGCGGTTTCGAAGAGCGTTCTGATGAGGAAAATGAAGCTCTTTTTCGGCAGAAGGCGGAAGAACTGGAGATAAAATTAGGAGCGCTGCTCATGCCGCTGCGGGTAGCGGTAACCGGAAGCAGTGTCTCCCCCCCGCTGTTCGGGGCTGTCCGGCTTCTCGGGGCCGAGCGGGCGCTGGAAAGGGTCAGCCGGGTTGAAGAGCTGGTTCGCTCCGCCGCGGAATAATCGGCAGTAAATAATCGGCAGTAAATAATCGGCAGCGAACAATAGGCAGCTGTTGAACTAAGA
>CAZKZZ010000051.1:0-20841 GCA_964557375.1 uncultured Spirochaetales bacterium
CGAGCGTGGAAGTCATTGAAACCTCAGGGACCGTCGGAAACCGGAAAACCCTCATCCGCAAGCTCGGCGAGGGGGGAGAAAAAGATACCGAGGATGTGGTCCTTCACCACGGGGCTGTGATCATTGCAACAGGTGCGGAGGAAGCCCCGATGAACCAGTACGGATACGGGACCTCGGAGAACATCCTCACCCAGACCGAACTCGAAAGGAAAATCGCATCGGGGGCACTGCCCGCATGGAAGCAGGGAAGCGGCAAACAAGTCGTTATGATTCAGTGTGTCGGTTCCAGGGAAGCCTCGCCCCGGGAAGGTCGTCCCTACTGCAGCAGGGTGTGCTGTAACCACGCCCTCAAGAATATCGAAGCACTCCGAAGCAAAGACCCCGAGGTCTCGATTACCGTCCTCTACCGCGATATGCGCTGTTACGGTTTTTATGAGGACCAGTACCGCGAGGCCCGTGAGGAAGGAGTGCTGTTTGTCCCCTACGATACTGAAAACAGACCGGAGGTGACCGTTACCGACGGCAAAGTAACGGTGGGCTTTTTCGAACCGATGATACAAGCTGTTATACAACAGGATGTGGACCTCCTCGTACTCAGCACCGGAATGGTACCGAGGCCCGCAGCGGATATCGCCGAGCTGTTCGGGGTTGAACAGGATGACAACGGATTTCTCAAAGAGTTGAACCCGAAAACCGGTCTCGTCAATACAGTCCATCAGGATGTATTTATCTGCGGGACGGCCCATGCACCGAAACACTTCGAAGAGGCGATTGTCAACGCGCAGGCTGCCGCGGCCAAAGCGGGACTGTTTTTGAGCAAGAGCCGGCTCGTCCCGCCGGAGAAACGGGCGTTCGTGGTGGAACGGTTCTGCAGCGGGTGTGCAATCTGTGTAAAGAGCTGTCCGTTCGAAGCCCGGGTATTGGACCCGAAAACAGGAATTGCCGAAGTATGTGACCACATCTGTGTCGGCTGCGGTACCTGTGTCATGGCCTGTCCGAACGGGGCTTCCCAGCTGTATGGATTTGAAAAAAGCCAGGTATTGGAATATGTTGATAATCTATGTCACTGAGTGTGTGAAACTTAAAGGCTTGAAGTATGGAAGAGACAAAAAACAGAAAACCGACTAAGAATGAACCGAGAATAATAGCGTTTCTCTGTCACTGGTGCACCTATACCGGTGCAGACCTTGCCGGGACCACGCGCCTGCAGTATCCCCCGAATATACGGATCATCCACATGATGTGTTCGGGGGCGGTAGATGTAGTGTATATCATGAAGGCGCTGCTGGAGGGAGCGGACGGGGTCCTCGTCGGCGGCTGTCATCCGGGAGATTGCCACTACCAGTCCGGTAATTACAAAGCACGCAGGCGCATCGCCATGCTCAAAACCATTTTGGGAACGTACGGACTGGACCCGGACCGGGTGTGGCTGCGCTGGATCAGTGCCAGTGAAGGACGGCTGTTTGCCGACACGGTCACGGAGTTTACTTCTTTTTTGAAAGAGAAAGGCCCTTCACCGCTGAAGACGGCGTGGGACATGTGAGGCAGGAACAATGACACAAAGTAAGACAATGCGTATTCCGGACCGCAAATCATTAACCGCTCTTTTTAGAAAACTGATAGAAGCAGAATCGGTAAGCGGTATTCTGCTCCCTAAAAAAAACAGCGCGGGCCATGTTGTTCCCACATTGATTACCGACCCTGAGTACCTGCAGGACACCGAACCGTTCGTACCGGTCCTGCCTGTTTCGGGCGGGCGGATTGCTAAAAACCTCACCTTTACCGGACCGCTCAAAAAAGTGGTCCTCGTCTGTAAACCGTGTGAAGTAAAGGCAATCGTCGAATTGACCAAATTCGAACAGATAAAACGGGACCGCCTGATACTGATAAGTGTCGACTGCTACGGCACCTACGAGGTAACGACTTATCACTCTATCGAGACGGAAGGCGGCAACGGAGCAGCCGGCGGACAGGGGTACGTGGAACGGGGCCGGGAAGGCAATGCGGCCCCCCGGGAGCCGTACGATTTTCGTAAAGCGTGTACGATCTGTAATACTCCGGCCTCCCCGCCGAAATTGGTAGATGCGCATATCGGTTTTATCGGCATTCCCGGAGAGGAGTTTGCGTTAACTGTCAGCTCGGAGGAATTATACGAAGCGATCTCTGCTATGGGAACAGAAGAGCTTTCCGGAGAAACGAAGGCAAACCGGACAGCGCTCCTCGAAGAACTCAAAGAGAAACGGAGTGAAGAGAAAACAGAAACTATCGAGGCGTTCCGGTCCGAATATAAATCGCTCGAGAAGCTCCAGGAGTTGTACTCCGCCTGTATTCGATGTCACAACTGCATGGTTGCCTGTCCGATCTGTTACTGTAAAGAGTGCATATTCCGCAGTCCGACGTTCGACCATTCCAGTGACATGATCGTGGGGTGGGCCGAGCGGAAAGGGGCGATGCGGATGATGGAAAATACGATGATGTTTCATCTCACACGGATGAACCACATGGCATCGTCCTGTATCAGCTGCGGGCTGTGCTCCAGCGCCTGTCCGGTCGACATCGATGTCGCCACCGCGTTCATCAGCACCGGAGAAGAAATACAGAGCATGCTCGAATACAATGCGGGAGAAGATTACGAGAGTCAGCCCCCGGTAACTGCATTCCGGGAGAAGGAACTCGATGCCGAATCCGGCGCCCAGTGAGCAGAAACTATTATGGAGGAAAACATGAGTGAACAGAAAGAGACGATCCGGTTTGCTACCGGAGACCGGCCGATCCTCCCTGAGGGGACCAGGCAGATACCTGTTTACATAATGGGAAAAAAATATCTCGTCCCGGAGACGATTACCATCCAAAAAGCTATCGAATACGCAGGCTACACGTTTATTCGGGCCTGCGGGTGCCGCGGAGGGATATGCGGGGCCTGCGGTACGGTGTATCGTCGGTTTGGGGACTTCAAACTCAATTTCTGTCTCGCCTGCCAGACCGTCGTCGAAGAGAACATGTACATCGCCCAGATCCCGTTTTTTCCCGCAAACCGTACGGTCTACAACATCGAGGAGGTAGAAGCGACCGCGGAGACTATTGCCGCTCTCTACCCCGAAGTGATGAAGTGTGTCGGCTGTAATACCTGCACAAAGGCGTGCCCCATGGATATCGATGTGATGGGGTATATCAATGCCGCCATGCGGGGGGATATCGCTCGTGTGGCCAGGATGTCTTTTGACTGCATCCAGTGCGGACTGTGTACGGCACGTTGCCCGGCCCAGATTCAGCATTACCATGTTGCCCAGCTCTGCAGAAGGCTCTTCGGTAAATATCTCGTACCCCGAGACGAGTTTCTCCAGGAGAGAAAGAAACAGGTCCACGACGGCAAGTTCACCGAGGTGCTCGAAAAGCTGAAAGAGATGGAGTTAGAAGAGCTCAAAAAGCGTTATGTGGCGCGTGAGGAAGAACCGGCAATTCATGACGGGTCCTGGATGCCCGAAGAAAAGGAATATCTGTAAGGGGAGGATAAGCAGAAATGGGATATACACCGGAACTGAAAGAGTTGATCAAGAAAGTCGAGGCGACAAGAAAAGAGCGGGTCGCACGGGCAAAACGGGGAGAGATGTTCCCGCCCCTCTCGTTAGATGAGCGGGAAGAGGTGTTAACCAAGTTCCACCCCGATTATAAAAAGGACGGGAAGCAGGAAGTCACAGTCGGACCGAATAAGGGTGATACATATCCGGAAGAGTTCGTCGATATTCTGCAGTCATACAGTGTTATAGACCCGGATACAAACCTGGAAGAGCTGGTTGAACGGGAGACCGATGTACTGGTTTTAGGCGGGGGCGGGGCCGGCAGTTCCGCTGCACTCTTAGCCCGCGAGCAGGGATGTAAGGTAATTGTAGCAACCAAACTGCGACACGGTGATTCCAACACGGTTATGGCGGAAGGGGGGATCCAGGCCGCGACCCGTAGGGCGGATTCTCCCTACTACCATTTTCTCGATGTGTTAGGCGGCGGCCATTTTACCAACGACAAGGAACTGGTCTCCGCCTTGGTCCATGATGCCCCTCTGGTCATCGAGTGGCTCGAAGCACTGGGTATGATGTTTACCAAAAATGAGCAGGGGGACCTCGATACCGTACACGGCGGGGGTACCTGCAGAAGAAGAATGCATTCCGCGGGAGACATGACCGGTTCCGAAATCATGAGGGTCTTACGGGATGAAATCCGCAACTGGCCCGAAGATATCGAAGTTGTCGAGTTTGCTCCGGCAGTCGAGCTGATCAGAGACGATGACGGGACTATCGCGGGTGCCGTGCTCTACAATATGGAAACGGAAGAGTTCTTCGTGATCAAGGCCAAGGCGGTTGTTATTGCCACCGGCGGATACGGCAGACTTCACATCCAGGGGTTTGCCACGACCAATCACTACGGGGCGTGTGCGGACGGGCTTGTACTCGGTTACAGGGCGGGCGTACCTCTGCGGTTTATGCATTCCACCCAGTATCACCCCACCGGAACAGCGTTTCCCGAGCAGAATATCGGACTTCTCATTACTGAGAAAGTACGCGGTTTCGGTGCCAATCTGTTGAACCGCAACGGAGAGCAGTTCGTTTTTGAACGTGAACCGCGGGATGTGGAATCTTCCTGCATCATCCGGGAATGTATCGAACGGGAACTGGGCGTTATGACACCCACCGGCCGGGTAGGGGTGTGGCTCGACTCGCCTATGATCGACATGCTGTGGGGAGAAGGGACCGTTGAGAAAGAGTTCCCGGCCAAGTTCATTCAGTTCAAACGGTACGATATTGATATCAGCAAAGAACCGCTTTTGGTCTTTCCTACACTGCACTATCAAAACGGCGGGCTCGAAATCAAAGATAACACCGAGACGAAAATCCCCGGGCTCTTTGTAGCGGGAGAATCGAGCGGCGGTGTACACGGGGAAAACAGGCTGATGGGCAACTCCCTTCTCGATATAACCGTATTCGGCAGACGGGCCGGGACCAATGCCGCTGCCTACGCAAAAGAGAGGCAGTCTCAAAGCGGCTCCCTTTCCCTGGAACATGCCAAAGCGTACAATAAAGCTCTCGAAGAACAGGGAATTGAGGGGGAGAAGAAATCCCCCATACTGCTGCCTAACTACACCAGGGAAGAAGTTGCCAAAAAGCAGCTCAACCGGGCCTGACAGATCAACAACGTAGAGGATTTTGATCAACCCCGGGAGACAGACCGGCCTAATTATGCCATAATGCAGGCGTGAGATCTGACAGCTTGAAAAACCTGTGCATTTACTTACTTGTCCTTTTTTGCGTTACCGTTTCTGCTGCAGCCGAACCCGCACGTTTTTATCAGGAGACAGCCGCATGGCTCTACCCCCGGTCCGTCCAGGTCGAAGACACCGAGCTGTCGTTTACGAATAAGACGTTCAAGCATGCCATCACCGAGAGTGTTTACTGTGTCTGTACCTTCGGCGACGGCTGGGTCTTTATGACCAATTATTTCCGGGTGGTGGGAGATTTGGTAAACCGCCGGGGCATCTATGTGCTCGTAGCGGACCCTGATGGTAACACCTACTGGAAAACCCACGAAATAAAAGAATCTGATTTTATCATCAGAGACAGACATCTCTATGTCAGCGACGGGACAAACACTATTCAGGGGGATGGGATGTCTTATGCCGTCTCTTACGATTTCAACGATTTTTCCTGCAATCTTTTTTTCCGAAATAGACTCCCGCCCTGGAAGGCCGAGGACGGAGTGGTCTATTTTGATGATAAGGAGGAGATGTTCGAACAGCGGGTTGTAAACTGTCCGTGGGCAGAGGTCACCGGAACAATAACAATCGGCGATAAAGAAATGAGAGTAACGGGCCACGGGTATTCAGAGAAGTCTCTCCATGTGGCACCGATTACCCTGTATCAACCGACTATGCATTCGATGCGGGTGTTCAGCCCTCGGGACCTCGGCGATGTTCCGTCCGGCGGCGAAAAAGAAGCATTGCGGAGCATTTCATTATTTGATTTTACTACCCTTCCGCGGTTCGACTCCAAACGGCTCTCAAGGCTTTTTATTGCAGAAGATGATGAGTGGCTGCTTGCAACACCGGAATACTCCCTCGAACCGGCGGATTTCGTAAAAGAAGACGATCTCCCGTACGCCTACCCCCAGACTATACACGTAGAAGCTCACACTCAGGGTTATGATCTCGAAGGTTCTTTCCAGAGTGAGTTTCTGTTCGACTTTACCGACATTTTGTCTGAAGTTCCGGCAGTGCTTCGTGCTATCATCCTTCTTTTTGTGGACCGCCCTGTTTATTTCCGGCTTATCGGCTGGTTCGAAGGGACCCTCACCCGTCCCGACGGCTCGGTAACGGAGCTTAAACTGTACGGCCCGTACGAATACATCGTTGTTAAGTAATTACTCGCTTGAAAAAATACGGATTTCCAATAGTATTAAGATAAGAGTTCAACGGTAAGGGAGATGACATGGAACGGGAAGAACTAAAGAGTGTGCAATCAAAATTCAACCAGGGACTACAGAAGCTGGACCTGGTACGTAATTGTCTGCTTCGACTGGTGGAAATCGGTTCTGTTGAAATGGATATCGCCGCAGTTGATAAACAAAGAGGGGAGCTTACCTTTTTTCTTGCAGGGTCCCGCTATTACGTACGGATTCGTATAACTGATAGAAGTATTGAGGGGGTAGGGACCGACTATAATGTCCCCATCGGATGGTTCGATTGGGGCGCTTTTGACGTAAATGATGTACGGCAGAAACAGATCCAATCAAACTATTTTGATGAGCGGGGCATCCTCTGCGATATGGAAAAAGAGGAGTTTTACTGTGATTTCTCAGACTGTGATGATCCGAGGATCCAGGAGGGGCTGTTGTTAAAGCTGCAGCGCTTAGTCGGCCAGACCATCGCCCGAAATAACGCCGTTCACCTGTAAGCTGCTGTTCGTTTTTATTCGTACCCGAAGTAGATCGGATTGGTAACTGCAAGCGTTCTCCCGTAGAGAATTTTTTGTTCTCCTGAACCCCATGGTGTTCCGTGCAGTTCCGCCCGATAGTAGACCCGTTTACCGGGTGGAATGGTTACATCTACAGTCACAGCCCGCTCCCGATTCTCATGCAGGGTTATCCGCTCTATCGGTTTACCTTCCCGATACAGGACTGCCGTATATGCCGGCCAGAGCCACTTTCCTCTACCCACTTCCGGCATGGAATCCGCGGGTGGAGCAGGGACAACAGCCATCTTGAGGGTAACTTTCTGAGAATCGGCGGAACCTGAGGACCCGGTGGGGACGCCGGGGGCATCAACGGAATCTCCGCAGAGGGTTTCAAAGTGCCCGTCACCGTTGCAGTCGGCCGTCAATTCGAACCGCTCCGCATGAGGAGCATAACTTATGGTGACTCTGCCCGCTTTTATTCCTTCGAGGACCGCCTCGGGCGTCGGGGCATCTGCATAGACCCATGTCGTAGGGCGGCCCGGCGGATTGAACTCCCGCTCGAATCCGTACAGATCATGACTGTCGCTCCCTCCGACCCCCGGGATGCGGTGTCCGTTTTTCAGTAGTGTATCCCACAGTCCGGAGACCGCTTCTCGGTTACGGCTGGGATAGACAAACGGCGCGTTCCACACTTCGAGAAAATCCGCATCAAGAGGCACGGGGTATTCCCACTTCCGGGAAGGGCCGGTAGGATGATTGATGGAGAAGAAGGCCCCGGCGTCATGGGCTGCATCGATTGCTTTCCGGGGGTCGAGCTCACGGTTTGCCTGCCACAGCCGCCGGTACGGAAAGGGACGGGATGCGAAAATATTGGCATGCCCCTTCTTCGAGGTCCATTCCACCCCGTAGAGAAGAATCATCGTATCACTTGTGTATCCAGGATCGATCCAGTGTGTCGGTTCTCCCTCCATACTTGTATCGTGGTCCGTAACGGCGAAGAAATCGAGACCGGTTTTTTCAGCGTACGCAATGACTTCGGAAATAGGCGCATCACCGTCACTGTGCCTGCTGTGACAGTGGAGGTCCCCCCTGTACCATTGCCCTTCCCCTTGGAAGGTAATCGACTCCTTTTTATCCGGCCCGATCTCCGGCCCAGCTTCGGAGGGTGCGCCGGCACAGGAGCCGAGGAGTGACACCGACAGAGCGGCAATGAGAAGTATACAATAGAGGGATTTACCGGGCTCCATTATTCCTCCGGTTCAGGAAGTGTATTGGTCACATAGCGGACCGTAAAATAGTTTTGAAAGAAGTGTATCTTCTCCCTGCACCGTTCTATCATATCACTGTAGAGGGTCAGCTGCGCCTGTCGATATTCCCGCTCCGGTCCGGCCCCTGTTTCGAACTGTGTTTTTTTGATTTCCATCTGTTCGCGGTCAGTGCCGATTTTGAGGTTGAGATATTCGATCGTACTCTTGTTCAGTTCCAGTTTGGCCATTGTTTCGGTTATGACCTGGCGAATCTGCGATTTACCCCGCTCGTAGGCGTAGAGACTCCCTTCGAGTTCTTCTCTATTGATTTCGATCTCCTGTTTGAGCCTGCCCCCGTCGAACAGTTTGGTTGTAAGCCCTATCGTCGAGGTGAGATTGTAGTCATCTTCCCCGTACCAATCTGTCTCGATAAGCGGAAACCGCGGTCCGCCGTAGGAAAGTTCGAAATGGAGGCCGATGTCCGGTTTTAGGTACGATTTTCCCTCCGCAATATCGAGTTTATGGGCCATAATCGCCCGCTGCTGTTCTAAGAGTTTTAGATCGATACTCTTTTCGAAGGCGGTATCGATGAGGGCCTCTTCAGAGGCGAGCACATAGTTGGTAACCTCCTCGTCGAATTGACCGAAGCTGATTTCCTCCATGCTCAGATCATCGAGGGACGTAGCCAGTTCGAGCCGGGTCATTACTTCTTTTTTTCTACTCTCGATCTGAGTGCGGGCGAGGTATATCTCCTGTACCCGTATCCTGGTCTCGAGCAGATCGGTGTAGAGAATAAATCCGTTCTCATGACTCTTCTCGGAGATGAAGATAAGCCGCTCTCCGGTTTCTATCTGCTTTTTTACAAGGTCTTCCATGATGTCCAGAAAGTAGAGGGTAGCGATATAGGAATAGATCATCGTCCGCAGTTCATTGACCTTTGACTCGACGGTAAGCGCGTTCGCCCCCGCTTTTCTGGTATGCAGTTTAATTGAGTTGTTGATTTTCCCCCAGGTAAAAACGGGCTGGTCGAGGGAGAGCTTGAACTCGTAATTCGTCGATTCGGTCCCCAAATTGACGGTCATCTTTTCTTCGGGAAACTCCAGGGTCCCCATCTCGGTTTCTATGCTTCCTAAATCACCCGGGCTGAGCTCCAGGGTAGGGGGATTTGCGATGTGGCTCAAGTTTACCGCAAAATCCAGCTCGGGCAGCCGCTCCGCCTTAGCCTGCTTGATTTCCAGCAGACTCTTTTTTGTGTCGGTGCGCAGTCCTTTCAGTTCCCGATTGTTCTTTAAAGCCGAGGCCACCAGTTCCTCCGGGGTGTACGGGGGGGCAAGCGGTCCTGTAACGGCCGGCAGGTTTTCACGATTACGCATCTCCTCGAGCCGCTCGACTTCCTCTTCTATGGGGACCGGCTTATAAGGGGCCTGCTGAGTCGTCTCTTTTTTCCCCTCTGCGGAGAGGAGCGAAACAGGCAGGAGAAAAAGAGCGGTAAAGAAGAGAAGAGGTGCTATGGTTTTTACAGTCTTTGAAAGATGATACATCGAGTGTCTACCTCTATCGCATAGGGATTGCCACAAAGTTTACTGTATTCGCGTACATAGTGAACTCTAACGGAGCACCGAGAGCATTTCTCGTATTTACTGTGTTAGTGGATGCTTCAATGTAGCAGGTGATTTCACTGTACCGTTGTGCGTTCATGGTGTCCTTCCAAATAACCTCAGTAATTTCGAATACACCCTCTCCTAAGTCCGCATCTGTTATCGAATATGTTGCATAATCGGGTGTAGCCCCGCTCTCCGGAGCACTGTCACGTTTGATATACAGTTTAACTTCTGCTCCGGTTACCTCTTCTCCGGCATCGTATGTGAAATTGCTGTTTGCGTCGTCGAAAACCAACCCGTTCAGTTGGCCGCCGTAGCGGATCTCCCGGTCTTCGGTCCGCTCTATGACGATCGGGCCGACCGTCTTGTCCTCATCCGATGTAATGGTCGCTTTCTTTCTGGTAATACCGTAACTTTCACGCTGAAAGAGAAAAAACACTTCGATTACATCTTCCGCGTTGCCGTACTCGGGGAAGAGGTTGTTCCAGGCTACATTGTCGAAGGAGAAATAGCCCGATTTTCCGGTATTGGGCTCGATACTGGTTAGTGTATCCACCTCGTACCGTTTTATTTTCGCCTCATCCGGGGAAATATCTTCTTCTTTCCAGAGATCGTAATCGATGTCGCGGTCCGTCTCTGAGAAGTAGAGATACACTTCTACATCGTTGACCCCCGGATCGAGAGAGCTCCCGCCGTTCTCATAATCATCCTTGTCCACCACGATGCCGTTAAGGCTGGAGGTGAACACCACCGAGCAGGCAGTAAAAAGCAGCCCGGAAGCTGCGAGTACAGTCCCCACTATCAATATGTTGATTTTCTTGTTTCTCATCATTGTTTATTCCCCTTAAGACGCTGTATCTGACCGACACGGACCTCTACGATATAGTAGAGTGTGGGAACGAGAAACAGCGTAATCAATGTCGATGTAACCAATCCTCCCGCAATCGCCTGACCGAGCGGAGCATACACTTCGGCACCCTCACCGAGACCGATCGCCATGGGCAGAAGGCCGAGGATGGTAGTCAGGGTCGTCATCAGAATCGGCTTGAGCCGGGTACTCGCCCCCTCGAGCAGCGCGTGCATCAAATCGAGCTCGTCCCTTTTTCTGAGGAGGTTGATGTAGTCGATCATCACGATGGCATTATTGACCACGATCCCGGCAAGGGCGATGATCCCCATAAATGAAACGATAGAGAGGGTGGAACCGAAGAGGAGAAGACTGCCGATAACCCCGATGACGGTAAACGGTACGGCCGCCATGACAATGAGGGGCTGGGTAAACCGCTCGAACTGGATTACCATCACCATGTACACGAGAAACACCGCGATGAGCATGGTGGTAATAAGCGAGGTAAACGAGTAGCTGATCTCGGCGGCACTGCCTGCTGTCTGCCAGTCCACACCAACGGGGAGAGACATTTTTTCTATTTGGTTGGTCACCCGCTCAGTTGTTCCGCGGATATCGGAGCCCCGCAGATACCCCGTTACCCGAATTGATTTCATCTTGTTTTCATGATGAATAGCCGAAATGGAGGGTTCGATGTTCATATCCGCAAATGATGCATAGGAGATGAATCTTCCTTCTCGTGATTTTAGAAAAATACGGTTTAAGACATCCCTCGTTATCTTTTCACCTGCAATATCGGAATTGAGAAAGAGTTCATGGCTCTTGCCCTCTTCATGGAACGTGCCCACCTCCATTCCGTTGAAAATAATACGTGACGTTACTGCAGCCTCATAGGGTGTAATACCGAGGTTCCCTAAATAATCTAAGTGCAGGTCGGTGACGATCTCCTGGCGGTCGAACCGTACATTCAGTTCGGTCTTGGTTACGTCGGGGTCCTGGTTCATGATCTCCTCAACCATAGTGGCAGCGGAGATGAGTTTATCCATATCGTTGGAAAACACTTCGATGATGAATCCTGATCCTCCGGTAGCTGCTGCCGAGTATGCATCGAGTCCGCCGTTTAGGACCGTCGCATCGAGGTCAGGAATCTGCTCCTGAATCTTCTTCCCGAGGAGGTCTATTATCGTAAAGACCGAGCGGTCCCGCTCCTTCTTTTCGGCTATACGGATTCTCCCGAAGGCTTGAGAGGGGGAGGAACTGAAACCGAAGGTCCCCCCTTGTCCGACGTAGTAGAGCGATGCCTCCATCTCGGGTACTTCGTTTTTGATGATCTCATGCATCTCCTCGACTTTTGCTTTTGTCATCTCCAGTGTGTACCCTTCCGGTGTTTCTATCTCGATCTGTATTTCATTCATGTCCGTGGAAGGAATGAACGAGAACCCTAAGAAATCGGTTGCTAAAACGCTCAATGCCAGAACGGCAACAGCCACGAGAAGAACAAATCCCCGGTTTCCGATTGCACTGCTCAAAGCCCGCTTGTACCACTCGGTCAGTTTATCTATTAAAGAGTCGATGGACTGTTCGACCGTTCGATACAGTTTTACCCTCGGTTCCCGGCTCCGTTTTTTGAGCAGGAGGGATGAAAGAAAAGGGACCACGATAATTGCGGCCAAGAGGGAGGCGGCAAGCGCGTAGATCAAACTGTAAGCGCCGTCTTTGAGTATGATCCCGGCAAGCCCGCTTACGAAGAGGATCGGAAAAAACACACTCAGGGATGTAGAGGTGGAGGCAATGATGGCCCCCCCGACCTCACCGGTCCCGATGGATGCCGCTTTTTTCCGGTCTCCGATGCGGTCGAAGTTTCGGTGAATGTTTTCCAGCACAACGATGGAACTGTCTACCATCATCCCGATTGCCACAGTCAGCCCGCCGAGACTGATCAGGTTGAGATGCAGTCCCTGCAGGTTCATAATGATAAACGCAATAACGATGCTCAAAGGGATGGATACACCCACAATGAGTGTCGTACGGAGCCGGTGGAGAAAAAGGAAGAGAATAAAGATGGCGAGAATTCCGCCGGTGATGGCCGCATTTTTTACCGAAGAAATAGCGAGTTCAATGTCGCCGCTCTGGTCCGCTATGACATTGAACTGCACCAGTTCCCCGTGTTCCTGTTCGACTTTGTCCAGTTCCTGTTTTGCATCCTCGATAATGGCCTGGGTGTCGGCACCCGGCTGCTTCATAATATCGATAATAATGATATTTTTTTCACCGGAGGTGATGTAGGTGTCCGGATCTTCGGTCGAAAGGCTTACGTCCGCAATTTCCTTCAACCTGATATAGGTGTTGTCCCTGTAGCCGACAACCACCTCTCGGACCTCTTCTACTGAAGCAAAATCCCCTGCCGTACGGACATTGAGCGACTGACCATGCAGTTCTACCGATCCTGCCGGATAGGTAATATTGTGATTTCTCAATAACTGATACACATCCAAGACTGCGATGTTTTTCGATTCCAGTTTGTCGATATCCGTAGTAATATCGACAATCGTCTCCGAGCCGCCTTCGAGGTTTACCTGCGCGACCCCGTCAATTCGGGAGAGAAAAGGGACTACCTGGTCTTCCAGAAAATCGGTGAGATCCCGTTGTTCAAGATTGCTTTCTACTGAAACGGTGTATATGGGAATCTGGGAGGCCCCCAAACTGAAAATTTTCGGGGGCCCGGAGATGCCGTCCGGAAGGTCCGACATTACTCCGTTTATTTTTTCTCGTATGTCTGCAATACGGTCTCTTACCTGTACATCCCAATTAAACTCGATGGTAATGATGGAGGCGGAATGTTCCGAGACCGAGCTGATTGAAGATATATTAGTAAGGGTCCCGAGCTCTTCTTCGAGGATGTCTGTAATGTCCCGTTCGATATCTCTCGGCCCCACACCGGGATATTCCGTAAAGACAATGGCCGAAGGCAGAGTTATATCTGCGAGGAGGTCCTGCTTGAGATTTCGAAGAGAAAGCCCCCCAAAGAGGAGGACGGCGATGAGCAGTATTGTGATTATCGCCGGATGTTTTATGGAAAAATCAGCTATCTTCAAGGATCTTTACCTGTTGCCCTTCGTTTAGAAAATGCTGCCCTTCTACAATAAATTGGTACCCGCTGTACTTTTCAGGGACCTCAAAATAATCATCGTTGCTGAAACCCGGAGTATACTCCATTCTGCGGGCAGTCATCACGCCCGTTTCCTGTTCTTCTTCTACATACCAGAGGTGCGTTCCGCCGGTAAGTGCCGAGAAGGGGAGATAAAAAAGATTCTCTTTTTTCTCGAGTACGAAGGTAAGATAGAGAAACATACCCGGCCGGATTGATGCTGTCTCCCCAGAAAGTTCGCAGATTATCTCGAAGTTTTTCGTCTCCGCGGAAATGAACGGGGCAACAGTGCGGATCCGTGCATCGAACTCCCTGTTATCCAGGGCGGGAATGCGGGCTGCAGCAGTTATTCCATTACCACTGCGGACCTCGCTGAAACGTGCGTAGTACTTCTCCGGTATTTTTGCCTTGATAATAAGATCCTCGAGATCTCCGATGGTAACAATCGGCACCTGGTTGGAGACGAGCGAACCCGCGGTAGCGTGTTTCTTGAGTACCGACCCGGTTATCGGTGCTTCGATATCGGTATAGGTGTAGTTGAGTTGCGCCAGCTCGTACTGGGATTCGGCGGCATCGTACTGGGACTTTGCCTGATCGTAGTTCTGTTTGCTCGTCGCATTCGCCTCATAGAGCTGTTTTGTCCGGTCAAACGTCGATTTTGCGGCGAGGTAGGCAGCTTCAGCCTGTCTGAGATTGAGCTTATACGGTTCGCTGTCGATTTTCCCGATTACCTGATCTTTCGATACCTTATCCCCGACATCGACGAACAGTTCGGTAAGTGTTCCTGATATTTTCGGCAGGACTGTTACCATGGTCTCGGATTCTACATATCCGTTTATGGTAATTACCTGGTTGAGAGCGCCCGACTGAGGGGCTATCACATGAACCGGGGCTTTGATCTCTTCTTCGGCCTCTTTTTCTTCTATATTCCGCTGGTACCACACAAAGATGAATAAACCGACAATAGCAACTAAGATGATGATTTTGAAATCAAACTTTTTCTTTTTACGCTCACTCTTTCTGCGCTCCTGCTGTCTTCGGTCTGCGACTCTTCGCTCTTTCATCTGCTGTTCCTCCGCTCGAGCATTGTTCTCCCGGAGGGGGTAAGAAGGCCTGTAAAGGTGAGGTTGATAAGTTCGAGTAGCAGCTCACCCGGGGTAAACGGTATTTCCGTACTGCCGTACAAAGAGGTAAGGCCCTCTACGATAGTTATATAGAGATAGGGGAGGACTGTCTCCGGCACTTCTTTGCGGACCACGCCTCGTGCTATTCCCTCCCGCAGCAGGTTCTGCGTAAGCCCGACAATATGCTCCCTAATTTCCGGGGTAATTTTCTCCTGGAGGTCCGGACTTGTATATTTGTAGTACTCCTGGAAAAGGTGTTTTTTTCGGGAGCTGAACTCTTGGAACAGATATTCGACGATGTGTTCGAGTTTCTCGATAAAATTGAGCTCACTGCTGCCGGCTATTGAATCGAGATGGTCGATCGTATGTTCTATCTGGGTGCGGATTACCTCACCGACGAGCACGGCCTTGCTGGGAAAATGATTATAGATCGTTTTTTTTACAACGCCTACATGTTCAGCAATCTCGTCCATAGAAACCTTGGAGAATCCGTACTCGAGGAACAGGTCTGCGGCCCCGCTTAAAATCCTATTGTTTATATCACCGTTCATTTGTTACTCTTTACAACTTTTACACTAATCTGGTGTATGTAGTGTAATTATATACCAAATCTTCTTTGGTTTCAACATTTGCAGTGTGAAGATGCATAGGGTATACTTAACCAGTAAGTGGCTGGTATGAATTTATTCGGAAAAATCGTCCTTGTTACATTGGTCCTCACCGTGTTTGCCGCAGCGGCAGGTTTCGCTACACCGGAGTTTGCCGAACGGACCGGTAAGACCTGTGCGTTCTGTCACGACGGAGCGAACGGGGGGCCGCTCAATCATGTAGGGGTCGCCTTTGTCCGCAACGGGTATGACTATCCCGTCCCCGAACGTATCCTCGAAAAATCCATTGTGCTCTCCGGCACATTCCACAAAACACTCCGGCTTATCCTGGGCATAATCCATCTCATTACCGTAGCCATTCTGGTAGGGACCATCTTTTATATCCATATCATCGTCAAGCCGCAGGAACTGAAAGGCGGCGTGCCCATGGGCGAGAAACGGCTCGGGCTCACCTGTATGAGTATCATTGCAGCGACAGGGATTTATCTTACCTGGTACCGGATCGATTCGATGGGTTCTTTTTTCGAGAGCAGGTTCGGGGTGCTTCTATTTATAAAAATCCTGCTTTTCATTGTCATGGTGGTACTCGGCATCTTTGCGGTAACCATCATTTCCCGAAAGATGCGGGAGAAGTTAAAGCAGGGGGCTGCAGGGCCCGGCCCGTCAGACCATGCGCCCGGACGGTCAAGGTCCGAATGTCTCGATAGCGAGGATGGTGAAAAATGTCTCGAACCGGATTTCGACATCCGGGACCTTCCTAAATACGACGGGAAGGAGGGGCGGCCGGCATATGTTCTCTACAATAATAAGGTCTACGATGTAACCGATAGTGCCAAATGGCAGGAGGGGTCCCACTTCCGGGCACACACCGCCGGGAGCAACCTTACCGAAAATATAAAAAATGCGCCCCACGGCGAAGAGGTGCTGGAACGGTTTCCCGTGGTAGCCGAGATAACGGAGGAGGAGCAGGAAGCTGCACCGGCGGGGGACAAACCGCGGGGGGTGAGAAAACTCTACATCGTCATGGCTTATATCAACCTCGGTCTCGTCTTTCTTATTCTGCTTTGTGTCGGAGGCTGGCTGTGGGGGTTCTCTATTAAAAAACCGCCTGTCTCAGAGATTATTGCAGCAGGGGGCGGTTTTCCCTCTGCCGCACGGCTTGTTTCTGGGGATGCAGAGGAGACGAGCTGCCTCGAGTGCCATCGAAAGGAGAATCCCGGGATTTTTTCTGACTGGGCATCGAGCATGCACGCCAAAGTAGGGGTGACCTGCAGGGACTGTCACAATGTAGCGGATGAGAATGCGGACTGGGTCAGCCCCAGTCATTTCGAATACAGCCGGGTAGCAATTTCCGGTCTGGTCTCCCCGGCCCGCTGTGCGATGTGCCACCAGGAAGAGGTCGAGGAGTACGGCAGGAGTAAGCACGCTAACACGCTCCACATCATCAATACGATCGATAAATGGCTCATTCACGGAATGAACAACGAGACGGAGCGGGCCACAGGCTGTTTTGCCTGCCACGGGACGACCGTGGTCTTCGAGGACGGCGTACCGGTAGAAGGATCATGGCCGAACGTCGGCGTGGGTCGAAAAAACCCCGACGGAACACTGGGAAGCTGTACGAGCTGTCATACCCGGCACAGTTTTTCCATAGAAGAGGCGAGAAAGCCTGAAGCGTGCGACCAGTGCCATCTCGGTCCGGACCATCCCCAGATAGAGATCTACAACGAATCGAAGCACGGGACCATCTACCACGCGGAGGGGGATTCCTGGAACTGGCGGCCGGAGGATTTTACCTGGACTGCAGGGGTAGACTACCGGGCCCCGACCTGCGCGAGCTGCCATATGAGTGAGGCCCCCGGTGTGGAAAAATCGCACGATGTGACCCGGCGGCTCGCCTGGGAGCTCCAGGCACCCCTTACCATCAGACCATCCGAGTTCGCACCGTTTCCGGCATCGACAGATTGGCGGGAAGAACGGGAGCGGATGAAAGCGGTCTGTTACCAGTGCCACTCCAACGAGTGGGTGGAAGGACACTTCACCAATACGGACAACGTCATCGAGAGGTACAACAGTCTCTATTACGAACCGGTAAAAGCAGTGATGGACGGTCTCTACGCGGAAGGGGCTCTTTCCGAAGATTATTACTTCGACGAAGAGCTGGAGTGGGAGTTCTACGAGTTGTGGCACCACGAAGGGCGACGGGCAAGAATGGGAGCTGCGATGATGGCCCCCGATTACGCCTGGTGGCACGGGTTCTACGAGCTTAAGCACCGGTTCGTCCATTTTATGGAACTTGCCCGTGAACATACCCCTGAGGCGAAAGCGCACTGGCTCGAAGATTTTCCGGGAATGCTGTCGGAACCCTAAAAAGCGGTAACAAGGCCGGTATATGACCGATAATTCCGAGAAATCTAAAAAACTCGACCAGCTTATCTCAGATTCCCTGGAAGCGACCCCCGACTTGCTCCCATACATGCCGTATCTGCTCCAGGACCTCTGGGCATTAGGAAGCTCTGTAGACCAGATTGTTGAAGCAGTGGGGAGACTTCCCCTCCGTTCAGGAGTGAATGAAGGGAAAGCAGTTAATGCCACTGCCCTCGACCTCGGCTGCGGGAAAGGGGCCGTCTCGGTGAGGCTCGCTTCCGAGTTCGGTTTCTCAGCTGTAGGAATTGACGCAATGGAAGAGTTTCTTTCAGTCGCCCGCGGTAAAGCAGGTAAGTTCGGAGTTGATGACCGCTGCTCTTTTATAGGCGGGGATATCCATGAATATACTATGGAGAACCACTCATTCGATATCGTCATTCTTGCCTCACTCGGATTCTTTTTCAGCAGCATCGGGGAGACTGTCGGTACCCTCAGGAGGCAGGTCCGATCCGGCGGGTACATGATAATCGACGACGGATATCTGCGCCGCAAGGACAAGCTCGGAAGAAAAGGATACGAGCAGTATCGAACCTACAGCAGGACAATAACAGAGCTGACCTCTTATGGCGACCGCATTGTCGAAGAACTCGATACAAGTGATTTCAGCAGCCGGATAAACCGGGAGTATATAAAAGTGATCTCTAAACGGGGGGAGGAACTGACAGGAGAGCATCCCGAAATCGCCGCTTCTCTTCGGAACTACATCGCCGGACAAAAGGAAGAGTGTGATATCCTCGACAATGAACTTGCAGGCGCCCTCTGGGTGATACAGAAACGGGAGGGGTAATATGCGCATCGAAGAGTTCGCCCTCGAGCGGTACTTTGGAACATACGAGTTTTCAGTAGAGCATACTATGTGCAGCTCAGACTGCGAGACCCTCTCTATCCGGGAACTGCTCGCCTTCGAACCTGGTGCGGAGGAGGCGCTGCTCGACCTCCGGCTCGGGTACACCGAAGCGCAGGGGGGCCGGACTTTGCGGACAGAGATTGCCCGGCTGTATGAAACGGTCGGCCCTGATGATGTACTGGTCTGCAGCGGTGCCGAAGAGGCTATATTTCTTTTCATGCATGCAGTGCTCAAAGAAGGGGACCATGCTGTGGTACAGTGGCCCTGTTATCAGTCACTTTTCGAGGCAGCGCGCAGTACCGGCTGCAGGGTGAGTAGATGGCAGCCGGAGGACGGGTCCGCATGGCACTACTCGCCGGAGGCACTCGAAAAACTGATTACTCCTGAGACGAAGGTGATCATCATCAACAACCCCCACAATCCTACGGGCCGCCTCATGACCGGAGAGGAGTTTGATACCGTAAAGGAGTTGGCCCGGGAGGCCGGTGCTGTCCTTTTTTCTGATGAGGTGTATAGGGGGCTCGAGTATGATAAGGACGCACGGTTGCCTGCGGGGTGCGACTGCAGCGAGGATGCGATTTCGTTAGGGGTGATGTCCAAAGCGTACGGGCTGGCCGGTCTTCGTATCGGTTGGGTTGCAGCCCGAAACCGCAGTGTCCTCGAGCGGATGAACATGCTCAAAGATTATACGACGATCTGCAGCAGCGCGCCGAGTGAGAAGCTCGCCGAACTTGCTCTCAGGCACGGAAGCCGAATCGTGGATCGGAACCGGAGTATAATCCGGGAGAACCTCTCCCGGCTCGATTTGTTTTTTTCCAGGTATGGTGACCGCTTTGAGTGGAAGCGGCCCGATGCGGGCCCCATCGGATTTCCCAAGCTCCTCTCGCCAGATGGGGGCGAAGGTGCAGGTGCGGGTCAGACTTCGGATGCAGATGCCGACCGGTTCTGCCGCGATGTCCGGAAGAAGGCGGGGGTGCTGCTCCTTCCCGGTTCGCTGTATGGTGATAAACAATTTAAAAGCCATTTCAGGGTCGGGTTCGGTCGGGAAAATATGCCGGAAGTTTTGTCCAGGCTCGAAGCTTTTCTTGAAACCGAAAGGGGGAAGTAAAAATGGAGCAGTTTGCAGGAAAGCGGGCCCTTGTTACCGGCGGGGCGAAGCGGCTCGGCAGGACCGTTTCTCTCGTACTCGCTGAACAGGGTGCCGATATCGTCATCCATTATCATACATCAGAAAAAGAAGCGGAAAGTCTTGCAGAAGAGATCGGAACAGTAGGGCGAAGTGCCCACTGCATCCGGGCCGACCTTTCCCGTCCGGAGACGGTCGAACCGTTCTTCCGTGAAGTACTCGATACTGCCGGTCCGCTCGATTATCTTATAAACTCCGCTTCGATTTATCCGAAGGGCACCCTCGAGGAAATGTCGCTCGAAGATCTATCTACAAACATGTCCCTCAATGCCTACTCTCCGGTACTCCTCGCCCGGGCCTTTGCCGAACAGAAGAGGGAAGGGGTGGTCATAAATTTTCTCGACAGCAGGATCGGTGATTATGCCCGCTACCACGTACCGTACAATGTCAGCAAACGGGTGTTGTACGCTTTTACCAGAATGATGAGCTTAGAGTATGCACCGCTTGTCCGTGTCAACGGGATCGCTCCCGGGCTTATTCTTCCCCCGCCGGGCACTGAGCCCGAGTATTTGGAAAGTCTCGCCTATACCACTCCTCTAAAGAAAACCGGAACAATAAAACAGATAACCGATACAGTGCTATTTCTGCTTGCCAACGACTATATTACCGGCCAAGTGATATACGTCGACGGCGGGCGGCATCTGAAAGGCAATGTATTCGGGTTGTGAGGCGCTTTCGTATAGTATACGATTTTTTTATTTTTTTGCTTTGACAGGAGAGAAGAAGTGGAGTTTAATTATATAAAAAGTAAATCAGATGAAAAAGTTATTTGTTGCCGTATTAACTTTTCTTCTCTTCACTTCGATAATAGCAGGTGGTAACGCGGCAGATCAAAAGCCCGTCCTTAAAAATCAGATAGTATTAT
>CAZKZZ010000052.1:0-20811 GCA_964557375.1 uncultured Spirochaetales bacterium
TGTACTACAAATCGCTTCCCGCTCTCGGTGTGACCTTTGCCTCGAGCATCGGACTTCTCATACCCCTTTTTACGAGCATCATCTCGTTTCTCATATTGGGAGAACTCCTTCTGCCCATCCAGGCTGTAGGCGGGGTGCTGTTACTGACTGGGTGCTACATGGTGATCCGGGTTAGATTTAAAACCGCTCCGAGCGGGAGGCTAAAGCGGCCTTCAGGCATTTAAGCTTTTCATAGTGGTGCGAATCGTGGGGATAGAATTATTGCAAAAGAAGATAGTGTATGAACTTATCTTCGCAATAAACCAAAAAGAAGATCGAAAAAGATATAAATCTATAACCAATAAAATGTTATTTGGTTATTATCCCCACGATTCGCACCACTAATTAAGCTTTTAGGCCCGGGAACTGCTCAGGATTTCTCAGCAGGTACGGCCTTTTATGCCTGAAAAACTTTTTGACCTCTTTTGCCACCATACCGGGTGAATCTTCATACGAGTTCAACGTATCTGATCCCCGATGATTTGTAAGGGTCACATTGTCGAGGAGCAGAAGCGGATCATCCTCCGGTATCGGCTCTTTATCGAACACGTCCAGAGCTGCTCCGGAGATTTCACCGTTAGAAAGCGCTTCCCGTAGTACGTTCATATCGACGATATTTGCCCGGGCCGTATTAATAAAAAAGGCGGTTTTTTTCATGAGACTGAACTCTTTGCGCCCGATTATCGGCTTTGAATCGGGATGGGCCCGTGCGTGAAGTGAAACAATATCGGAGGTAGACAGAAGCTCGTCCATCGGTGCCGGTTCTCCGCCGGCCTCCCGTATATCGTCCTCGTTTACGAACGGATCGTGGATGAGCATCTTCACATCGAAACAGCGCAGTTTTCCGGCTGTGAGCCTGCCGATCGATCCGAATCCGATCAACCCGACCGTACTGCCCCGCAGTTCGGGAATGGAACCTGACCGCGGATATTTCTCACGCCACGTACCCTGCTTGAGGGCGCTGTGAGAGCGGGCGATGTTCCTCGTCTCCGCTATCATCAACCCCACGGTCAATTCAGCTACTGCATTGGCATTATGGGCGGGATTGCTGATAACGGCGACCCCGTGCTCCGTTGCAGCTTCGACATCGACGTTCTCCACACCGCCCCGCGTCGAAGCGATGATACGTAGCTTGGGCATCGCCTCGATCAAGACCCTGGGGACCGGACAGAGATGAATCATGAGGATTTCTGCCTCAGCACACTCTTCGAGCAATGCCTCAGGAAACTGTTCTGCAGAGGGGCCGCCGAGCTCGAGGTTTTTTATTTTAGTCCGCATCTCTCCTTTGTCTCGGGACCCCCAGAAGAAGCAGGAGACGTCCGTGTCGAACTCTTCCTCGAGTGCTTTTTTCATGATATCTTCGCCAATGAACAAATCTCCGACTGCAATACTCTGCATCACTGTATGCTCCTTGCGTTTTATTTCTGCGAACTATACGAAAGAATTTTGGCCGCCATCTCCGCGAACCCCCTGCCGTACCACGCCTCGGTGACAAACTGCGGTTCTGCATCGAGATACTTCTCGAATTGCCGAATATTTCCCACTCCGCAGCTTAAGGGAAAGTAACTGAACATGGGCGCGTCATTCGGAGAGTCACCGCAGAAAATAACTTTTTGTTTTGCTTCTTTCTCATCGATGCCCCAGTTGGTTTTGAGAAAATAGAGGACCATTGAGAGTTTATCGTAATCGCCGAACCAGGTATTGACGTGGATAGAACTGATCTTGGCGACCGCTCCGTGCCGCTCGCACGTTTTCTTGATCTCTTCAGCAGTTTCCAGGGGGAGGACCGGTTCCTCTTCTGCAAAATCGATGGCCAGATCGAACATTCTGCAGAACTGGTCTTTTGCCACCCGGGTTCCGGGTATGCTCTGCAGTACATCTTTCCTTATCGATTCGAGCTTTTCCACCCCCTCTTCCGCTTGAATGGAAGGGTGGTATATCCGCTCCAGCTTGGTACCGTTCGAATAAAATGCCAGAGCACCGTTTTCGCCTACAACACCGTCGACGGGCCACTGACGTGCGATACAGTCGCACCAGCCCGCCGGCCGTCCTGTCACAGGAATTACATGATAGCCTGCGGTACGGCATCTCCACAGAGCAGAAAAAGCTTCAGGGAGAAGTCTTCCCTCTTCGGTCAACGTGTCGTCGATATCTGCTAAGATGAACTCTATTCCCTCAGCCTGTTTTTTCGAAAGCGTATCGATCGGCGTCATCTAAAATTCTGCCCCCTTTTTACTTACCTTTCCCGTTTGAATACAAGCCCTTCTAATCTGTAGTTTTCGTTAGTTATCGTTTTTTGGTAGGCGACGATTTTCTGCTTATTGGAATAGATGATGTCTTTCCGTAAGAACCCCGGTCTCCCGCTTTTCGTATGTAAACGTTTTGCTACCGATGCAGGAATAAGAATCGGTTCGATATTTTCGACCCACATGAGAATCGGGATGTTGTAGAAATGCTCCATAATATAAAATAGGGATTGTGCATTTCCTGTTTCGGAAAAATCATCTTTTGTTAAATCGGGAGTAATCCGCTTCGGGATGTAACTGCGGATAAGACAGACAGGTTTATTGTTCAAATAACGGATACGGGCGATTTCGAAAAAACTGCCTTCCTCCTGAACGGAAAAAAGTTCGTTTATTTCTTTAGTGTTGTCAACCATTTTGAACTCGGTCAATTTGCTTTTAGGTTTCGTTCCCTTTTTGATTGCAGCTTCTGTAAAACTCAATCCGTTGATCGTTTCCTGGATAATCTGTTGGGATTCAGGATTAATGATTATCCCTTTTGCTCTCTCCCTTTGTAGAACACCTGCATCTGAGAGGCTGGCGATTGCTTGTCGTATCGTGTTTCTGCTTACTCCGAACTGTTCTTGTAAGTATTTTTCGGTTATAATTTTATCAGTATCCTGAATGTCTCCGTTGGCAATTAATTCTTTCAGTGTATCTCTTACCTGTATATGGAGAGGGACGGCGCTGGATCGGTCTATTCGTAATTTACTGCTCAATTTTTGCATTATTTTATACTAACATACCAATATAAGAATAATCAATGAATATTTGTCATTTTGAATGCTGTATTATATGTATTTCCGAGTATAGCTGCAAGTTTTCACGGCTGCTTTATTGCTGCTTTATCAATCGGTTACTTGATTACTCTTGGAAAACATGGTAACTCACTCAATTGAGTTTTTCCTGATTCAGATAGAAGGAGGTTGGAATGGAAAGGGATTTTGTAGCTTATGCAAAAAAATCTGATTGTGAGTGCGGCAGGCCGCACGATGTGCCGGTCGAAAAAGTAGCTGTAGGCTCTAACATCCTGCAAAATGAGCTCGAAGGGTTTTCCCCGGATTACAGCAGCGGTACAATAACTGCGGTCGGAGACAATCAAACCCTCGAACTCGTAAAACCGTTTCTAGAAAGACGCTTTAGGGAAAGTGACAATAACGTTACATATGTTGCCATAGGTGATAATATTACTTCCTTCAATGAAAAAGTGTTGGGGAGTACGTTGCTCGAAATTCCCTCTGAAACTTCTTTGCTTACAGCTGTAGGTTCAGGTACCATAACCGATTGCGTGCGATACCTCGCTTACCGTCTGGCGCTCCCTTTTATCAGCATCCCGACTGCACCTTCCATGGACGGTTATGCATCGTCAATATCGCCCTGTATCATTGATGGGCTCAAAGTCTCACTGACAGCAAGAGCGCCCATTGGAATATGTGCAGACACCGAAATTTTTATGACAGCTCCCCCGAATATGGTTGCGGCAGGATACGGAGACCTTCTCGGGAAATTTACCTGTAATATGGATTGGAGGCTTTCCCATATAATCAATAAAGAATATTTTTGTGAATATACCAGTTCTTTTGTCATCGATGTACTCGAAGAGTGCCTTGGTATTGCTGATTCGCTCGAGGGAAATGATGCAGTAAAGAACCCTGACATGCTCGAGAAGTTAATGGAGGGGCTTATTGTATCCGGCTTGGCGATTTCAATGATCGGGTATTCGCGGGCTGCATCCGGGGCCGAACATATCATCTCCCATTTTTTAGAGTTCAAGCACCTCACAGGAGAGTATGATCATTTTTTTCATGGAGAGACAGTTGCGCTTGGGACATGGATCATGGTCCAATTATACAAGAAGTTTTTCTCAATGAGTTTTGATGAATTGGGCACATTGCTTACCATAAAAGATGAGGCCGTGTACAGCAGCAAGAGATTAAAACTGCTCAGATCCGAATACGGAAAATATGCAGGGCCAATTGAAGCACAGTGGAACGAAAAGAGACCGACCCTTTCCGGCAAGGATGCAGCGGTCGCTAGATTGAAAGAGGCCTGGAAGTTACTGCAGGAAGAAGTGGATACACATGTGCCTTCATCCGAAGTGCTGTCTCGGCATTTTGAGAAGGTAGGGGTACCGTACCGGCCGAAACATTTTAATTTCGATATCAATTTTATTAAAAGAGCTGTCCTCTGTGCAAAGGAGATGCGTACGCGATACACACTCCTCTCGTTACTAGATGACCTGTTTATCCTCGAAGAGGTGGTCGATTCTGTTCTCATTGATTTATAAATTCCAAAAATAGCTGATTTTTTGAAAAAAAACTTGACAGCCGGTTATACCTATGTTAAAAACATATACGCATAAGCGAATAGGTGAATATGAGAATAGCAAGCTGGTCGGTAAACCCCAATTCCCCGCTCCCGTACTACTACCAAGTCGAACGTTTTCTCGAACAGGAAATATGCAGAGGAGATTCAAAGAGGGGAGAGGAACTCCCGTCAGAAGGAGAATTAGCGAAGCATCTCGGTGTTAGTGTAAGTGTGGTCCGTCAGGCATTGAAACGGCTCGAGGAAAAACACCTTATCGAAAGAAAAAAAGGCAAAAAAGCGGTTGTTAAACGTGAGCAGAAAGAGAGAATCGAGTTTCTTCATCATCAGTTGAGCCATTATGCAGAGTTAAAGAAAAAAGGTGTAAACTTTTCGACTAAAGTAATGGAGAACTCGGTCATCCAACCGTCACGAGAGATCATAGAGAAACTATCTCTAGGAAAAGATGAAAAAGTCGTCAAACTTTCGAGGCTCAGAATCATTGACAAAACCCCAACTCTGTTCTGGACCTCTTATTTACCGGAAAGACTATACCCGGGACTGAACAAGCTCAATCTGGAAAATAAATCTCTCTATGCAACGATACTCGATAAGTACGGTATCAAACCGTACAGCGCGGAGAGAAGTTTCGAAGTACTTGTCGGTGAGACGGATATATGCAATCTCCTCGATATTCATGTCGGGGATCCGGTTATTTATATCGAATGGCTCAGTTATTCAAAAAAAGGTGAAACACTTGAATTCTATAAAGCGTGGCATGTTTCATACAATTGGAAGTTTATCTTTCATTCCAAAAATCTTTGAGGAGTGTGTATGACATCGACAGAGCGTTTTTTGACTGCTCTCAAAGGAGAAATACCGGACCGCGTCCCGCTCTGTGAGTTTTCTATCGCAGGAAATGTAATTCAGGACCTCCTCCCGGGCGGTACGTATGAAGAGTTTATCGAGACATTCGATTTTGATGCCGTTGTTGTTTCAAGAGGTAAAGACGACATACAAAAAGTAAACGCGAATACGTTTATCGATCCATGGGGAACGACGTTTGCCTATACCGGTGAAGAGGCTTTGATAGAAACTGATTTCCCGATAAAAAATGAGGACGATTTCAGATCTTACAGTGCGCCGGACCCTCTCTCCGATCCGCGACTTCCGAAATTGGATAAGACGGTGGAACGATTCAAGGGAAAAAAGGCAGTCGTGTTTACAATTAGCGATTCATTCTCCCAACCGCGTAAATTGCTCGGCATGGAAAATCTGCTGCTCAGTTATATCGAAGAGCCGAGTTTTTTAACAGATCTTATCGACATGACGGTCGACTTTCAAATCGCCCTGATGGAAGAAGCCATAAAACGGGGGGCGGAGGTTATTTTTTCCGCTGATGATTATGCCGGTAATCTCGGCCCGATTATGTCGCCCGTTCATTACGATACGTACATATTCCCCGGTCTGAAAAGAATCGTAGAAACTGCTCATAAATTGGGTGCCTTATACATAAAACACACTGACGGTATGCTGTGGCCGATTATGGACTCTCTGCTCGCTTCCGGTATTGACGGGCTTAATCCTATTGATTCCGGTGCGGGTATGGACATTCGAGAAGTCAAAGAAAAAATAGGAGACTCAGTTTGTATTATTGGAAATGTGGACTGTCAATACACTCTCGAGGACGGAACACAACAGGAAGTGATTTCAGAAGTAAAAGGGCTGCTCGAATCAATTGCTCCCGGGGGAGGATATATGATGTCTTCGAGCAACAGCATTCATTCCGGAGTAAATCCGGAAAATTATCTCACTATGATTGAAACGACAAAGAAGTTTGGAACATATCCAATCCATACGGGAAAGCGATAAAAACTGGTATGAAGGATTTGTTTTTAGTTGCAGATATCGGAACTTCCAGCTGTAAAGCCGCTGTAATATCTACTGAGGGGAAACTTATTGCCGCGCGGCTCAAAGAGTATAAAACCTACTATCCTGCTCCACTGCACGCGGAACACGACGCGCGTGACTGGTGGTCGGCTTTCAGTAAATGCTCCAGAGAACTGCTCTCGGAAGTACAGGGCGGTCCCGAACGGATTATCGCAGTATCTGTAAGCGGTAACACTCCCTCGGTCCTTCCCGTAGACGGCTCCGGAGAGCCGATGAGTAATGCAATTATTTGGATGGACAGGCGCCCCCAGGAAGAAACGGATTATCTGTTACAGCAGCAGGACCAAACCGATATTGAATATATTACTGCTAATAAAATTGAATCTTTCTACCCGCTTCCGAAATTGATGTGGCTAAAGAAGAACCAGCCGGAACTGTTTTCCGGGGCGCATAAGTTTATTCAGTCAAATGGGTATATCGCATACAAATTGACCGGTAACCATTCTATCGATATAACCCAGTGCACGCTGCTTCTTCTCTTCGATGTACACAAGCACGATTGGTCGGAAGAGATCCTTACGCTCGCCGAGCTTGATCGTGGAAAGCTGCCTCCTGTAATGAACAGCTGGGACATCGTCGGTGAGGTTAGAAAGGATGCATCAGTAGAAACTGGGCTTCCGGAAGGGGTACCTGTTGTGGCGGGGTTGAATGACAGCGCAGCTTCTTCTCTCGGGGTGGGGATGATAGAACCCATGCAGAGCTACATTATGCTCGGACAAGCGGGTGGCGTGGGAATAACTTCGCAGAAACTCAATACCGATACTATATTTCTCAATTACTACAATGGAACGCCGGATCTCTGTTTCTCACTCGCGCCAATGGCTACCTGCGGCGCCTCTGTCAGGTGGGCGAGAGATCAGCTCCTCGACCGTGACGAGGCGATTTCGCCATCGGCCTATAAACATTTGGATGAGTACGCTGCGGAGTCATCGATAGGTTCAAACGGAGTTATTTTTCTTCCCTACATGCTCGGTGAAAGGGCGCCGATATGGGACGCCCATGCCCGAGGGATGTTCTTCGGGTTATCTCTTTCTACGAAGAGGGCTGACTTATTCAGGTCCATACTCGAAGGTACCGCATTTTCCATACAGCATAACATAGCCACATTCGAGAAACTCGGATATCAATTCGGAGATATTCTGTGTACCGGAGGAGGGGCCAAGAGTCAGGTGTGGAAACAGATTATTGCAGATGTAGTCGGCAAGAAGATTTTTACAATAGAAAATGAAGATAATGTCACTCTCGGAAATGCATTCATTGCAGGATATGGGGCAGGTGTATATATGGACCTAAAAAATACCGTCGAATCGATTATAAAGATCAAAGATACGTACACCCCGGATAAAATCAGGCATGAACAATATACGGAGGTTTATGGAATATACAGAAATATATATGAGCATACGAAAACAGATTCAAAGCATTTATTGGAATTACAGGTACATTAATGATGGATATTCTCAGTACCGGCAATTTTCTTTTCATGTCATTTGAAAAAATATAAGATTTATAAAAAAAAATTGACATACAGGATATTGTTGGTATAATAGAATATACGAATAAACTTATCAGGAGGTTTTTTGATGAAAAAACTGACAGTATTAGTGTTGGTCTTAGCTCTTCTTTTCGTAAGCAGCGCGTTATTCGGCGCAGGTAAGCAGGAAGAGAAAGCAGTGACTGCAGAAGAAACTGAAGAGGTTACGTATGCCGGTAGTGAAGGTAATCCTTTTCAGCATCCGAGTGAGGCCGATGTAAATTGGAGAAAGCACGAGGGAGAAACGCTCAATCTAATGATGGTTGAACATTGGTATCCGGATGCAATCGAACCTTTCTTTTCTGATTTTGAGAAATTGACCGGAATCAGCATCGAAATGGAAAAACTTGCAGAAGAATCGTTTTTCAAAAAGTGCCGTATCGCGATGGCATCAGGACAGAGTGAACCTGATTTCTTTATGGTCGGCAACCTGGATATCGCTCAATACGCAACCGCAGGCTGGCTGGAGCCGATCGATAACTATCTCAATAATAGTGAATTGACCGACGAAGAATGGTATGATTACGGTGATGTGCTCGGGACCGTTAAAAAGGCTGGTACCTTTAATGGGCAGATGCATATTGTTCCCATACCCACTGCGGAAATAGAAATCATGTTCTATAGAAAAGACTTACTGGAAGAAGCAGGAATTGAAGTTCCCACTACTTATGATGAATTATGGGAAGCTGCACAAAAACTCCACAGTGACGAAGTTGCCGGATTCGCTACCCGAGGTGCACGCGGTATTTCCAACTGGTGGGAGTGGACCGGTTTTCTGCTTTCCTACGGAGGACGGTTCTTCGATGAAAACATGAATCCTGTGTTTAACAGCAAGGAAGGGGTAGAAGCAACAAAGATGTGGGCCCAGCTCATGACTGAGACAGCCCCGAAAGGTGTCGAGAACTTCACATGGCCGCTTAATGTAGGTCATTTTAAAAGCGGTAATACAGCTATTATGATCGAAGCAAGCGGAGTAACTCCGATCGTTCTGGATCCGAAGGACAGTAAGGTAATCGGAAAAGTAGGCTACGCACAGATTCCGCGGCTGGAAGGTTCTGAACCACGCGCCAACTATTGGACCTGGGCTGCAGGTATTAACAGCAACTCAAAGAACAAGGAAGCTGCATGGCTCTTGGCTGAGTATCTGAGTTCGAAATTCATTAGCTACGAATCGGCACTCCACGGATCAGGCGGATCGCGGGCTTCGGTGTTAGACACAACCGCGCTGCAGGAGAAGTATGGTAAGCAATGGACAGATGTTGTTATAGAAGGACTCGATAAGTATGTAGAACCGGGCCTTATCCCGTATAACATGCCGGAAGTATTCGAGATTGCTGATGAGATTTCAGTCGGTTTATCAAATGTACTTACCGGAACTGAAGATACACAGAAAGCGCTGGACAATGCGGCTGATCGTGTACGTAAATTGCTCGCGGACTAAATTTATCTATCGTTGAATGTGTCCGGTAGGGTGTTCGTATACTCTACCGGCACATCATTTTAAGCAGAAAGCAGGGAAAGGTATGATAAACAGTATTATTATGAAAATAGTTAAATGGATTATTCTCATCATTTTCTTGGGATTTGTTATCGTACCTTTACTGTGGATGTTTACGACTTCTTTTAAATATGAGGGGGATATATTTCAATATCCGCCGAAATTATTTGCATTTTCAACTGCGGAACATTATCAGAATCTCTTAGCCGACAGTGATTTTATCCGGGGAATTATCAACAGTACCATTATAGGTGTTATTTCCGCACTACTCTCACTTTCGATAGGTTTACCCGCATCCTACATAATAACCAGATTTAAGATGAATTGGACAAAGCATGTAGACCTGATGGTCCTTATGACACGGATGGCCCCTCCGGTCGTTGTGCTTATTCCTTATTTTATTCTCTTTAAAAATCTCAACCTGCAGGATACGCGTGTATCAGTTATTTTGATGCATCTTACCCTGCAGCTGTCGCTTGTCGTATGGGTAAGCAAAGGGTTTTTCAGTGAATTACCTCAATCAATCGAGGAATCCGCTCTTATAGATGGAGCAACATACTGGCAGGTATTTCTCAAGATAATTATTCCGATTTCACTGCCTCTTATCTCATCGCTTATTATATTGTCCTTTCTTTTCTCATGGAACGAGTTTATTTTTGCCCTTGTCCTCACGAGGAGTGATGCGATGACGGCGCCTGTCGTTGTTTCGAAGTTCATGTCCTACCAGAAGGCCAATTGGGGACGATTGATGGCAAGTTCCACATTGATTATTGTGCCGGCGGTCATTTTCATATCTCTGTTTCAAAAAGGACTCATTCGCGGACTAACTTTTGGAGCGATCAAGGAGTAATATCTAATGAAAAAACCGTTAATGTCGAATAAAACCTTTTTTATTGTTACGGGGATTACTCCCATGTTGATCGTTTTACTGGGATTAACGCTCTATCCTTTTATTATGAATATATACATGAGTCTGGTTAACTATAATCTGGTATCTCCGGACATTGGCAAGTTTCTCCTTTTCAGGAACTACCGAAAAATATTGTTTGACCAGACGTTCTGGATCGTTTTGAAGAATACCCTCATCTTTACATTCGGAGCTGTCGCTACTGAGTTCATATTAGGGATTTTTATTGCAAATATACTGACGTTTTCATTTGAGAAGGTAAAGTTCTTGCGCCCGGTTATTACTCTGCCCATGGCCGCAGCCTCGATAGCTGTCGCATATGCCTGGACAATTATGATGGAGCCGACTGTGGGGTTGGTCAATGTGATTCTAAAAACGGTCGGTCTGGAATCGATTGAGACATTCACCAATCCCAGATTGGTTATTCCGACGTTTATCTTAGTTGATACATGGAGATGGGTACCGTTTATGATTATCATCTTTATGGGAAGGATGATGTCGCTACCGGCCGAACCGTATGAAGCTGCAAAAATAGACGGAGCAAGCAATAGACAATCTTTCTTTTTTATCACGCTCCCGTTGATGAAGAGTGTAATTTTCTTTGCAGTCATGATCAGGGTAATCGATTCTTTTAAGATATTCGATGAGATATTTATTATTACACGGGGCGGACCCGGCCGGGCTTCTGAGACGCTTAGTATTTTGAATTTCATGATAGCGTTCGACCGATTAAAAATGGGCGAAGGCGCTGCTCTTTCAATCATTATTCTTATTTTACAATTAACCATAGCATTACTCTTTATAAAAAGAAGCGGCGTATATTCGTCGAAATAAAAAAAATCGCATACTAATTGAGCAATACATGAGTGAACAGAAACTTACTTCAAGAGAGAGAGTACAAGCTGCCCTAAATCACCGTGAACCGGACAAAGTACCGGTTGATTTTGGTTCTACAGCAGCAAATATAAGCGATAGTTTTTACTCGACAATGCTCGAGTACTACGGTCTTGCACATGATAAGCCTCCGGTTGCTATGGGGCATTCAGCCAGTTATTACGACGAAAGAATTATATCAAAGTTTGATGTTGATTTTAGACATGTGCATCTTCTTCCTCCTTACGAGAAACGAAAGCAGTTAGACGAAGATAAAGACTGGTACTATAACGACTGGGGTGTGGTTTGCAGAAAAGTCGGGGGGTACATCCAGCGTGAAAATCATCCTTTACAGGATGCAACGAAGAGGGAGATTGATAATTACAGGTGGCCTGACCCCGAAGCCGGAGGACGCACCGAAGGGCTTAGACAAAAGGCGAAAGAACTTCATGATGAGACAGATTATGCTATTGTAGCAACATACATCGATAATGGTCCATTTGAGCTGGCCTTGCAGTTGCGCGGGTTTGAAAAGTTTTTGATCGAAATAATGATCGAAAAAGAGACCGCCAAATTTATCTTTGATAAGATACTCGATGTATACAAGCAGCTCGTAGATGTTTATTTGGAACAGGTCGGAGAATATATCGATATCTTTCAGCTCGGTGATGACCTGGGGACACAGCACAGTCCGTTGATTTCGGTAGAAACATACCGCGAAATGATAAAGCCGGTTCACATAGAGCTTATTTCTTATATCAAAAAACGTACAAATGCGAAGGTGTGGTTTCACTCTTGCGGGGATACCTATATTTTTGTTCCCGACCTCATTGATGCAGGAATAGATATTCTCAACCCTATTCAGCCTGTTAATGAGGATTATCCTCCGGAAAAACTGAAGCAGGAGTTTGGAAAAGAACTCTCTTTTCATGGCGGGATCGACATACAGAAAGTTCTCAATCAGGATAATGTCGAACTTCTCGAGAAAGAAATCAAAGAAAAAATCACCGCTTTAGGTAAAAACGGCGGATACATCGTGGCACCGACTCATCATCTGCAGGCTGATACAAAACCGGAAATGGTGGATAAGTACTTTGAACTGATTGAAAAATATCGGCATTATCCTTTATAAGACTATTAACACTGAATAAAGATTGGAAGGGTGATGATGAATGATAAAAGATATTTAATCGGTATTGAGATTGGGACCACTAACGTAAAAACGGTACTATTCGATATCGAAGGAAGGGAAGCAGCATCATCAGGTATCGAATACGATACCCACTACATAAAAACGGATTATGTCGAACAAAATCCCTCAGATTGGTGGATCTGCGTTACGCAGTCCATACGGAAAGTAATCGAAGATGCTCATGCTGACAAAGCAGATATCGGTGGTGTTGGAATATCCGCTCATGGCACCGGTGTTCTGCCCGTCGATAATGAGGGGTTGCCGCTTAGAAATTCAATTATTTGGATGGACAGGCGAGCAAAAGCTGAAACCCAATTCATTAGAGATCATGCAGAACAAGAAATAAATGAAATCTACGGCAATTCTGTTGATTCGTATCATCCCGTTCCAGCGATACTGTGGATAAAAAACAACGAACCCGAAATATACCGGAAAACAGAATGTTTCTTGCCGGTTGAATCATATATCAATTTTAAATTAACAGGTGTGTACAGTATAAGCACCAATGAAGCCGGTCTGTTGCACGTATTTGACAATCAGAACATGGTTTGGTCTGAAAGAGTCGCTTCACTGATCGGTATCGATATAGATAAGCTCCCTCCTCTGTTCGATGGGTCGGAGGTTATTGGAGGCGTGACAAAAAAAGCAGCAGAAGAGACAGGATTAGCCGCGGGCACTCCGGTTGTGGCAGGAGCTCTCGATACTCCGAGTGCAGTGTTAGGCGCGGGATGTGTTGCCGCTGGTGATTCTTTTTTAACTATCGGTACAGGATCGAATTTCGGAATTATTATAGATAGACCCGTTCGAGAACCGAGATTGATTTTAGTCCCCCATGCTGTAAAACAAAAATGGATTATCGATGCTGTCATGGCTTCTACCGGCTCGGCACTAAAATGGTTTCGGGATCAATTCTGTGTGTCGGAAAAAGATACTGCTGAAAGAATTAACACGGATGTTTATGAACTGATTAATAAGATGGCCGGCAATACCCGGCCCGGAAGTGATGCTACCGTTTTCCTTCCCTATCTTCAAGGAAGCCTGTGTCCTATTTGGAACAATGAAGCCCGGGGTGTAATGGTGGGAATGACACACAGTACAAAGAAAGAGAACATTGCTAGAATGATTATGGAAGGATGCGCGTTCAAACTACGTCATAATATTGAAGTAGCAGAAAGCAATGATATTGAAGTAAAAAATATCCGCTGTATCGGGGGCGGGTCCAAAAGCGAAGTGTGGAACCAGATCAATGCTGATATTACCGGAAAGGAACTGCTCATTCCCGACATTTCGGATGCCGGCCCTTTAGGAGGAGCAATTCTTGCTGGAACAGGGACCGGTATATTAAAAGATTTACATGATACAGTCGGCAGCATGGTTCGTATTACAAAAAGATATGAGCCGAATAAACAATATCAGAACTATTACAGCGATTTGTATGGTGTTTTCCGAAATATATATGAAAAATTAAAGGATGAGTTCCACAGCCTCTCTGAATTAGAAAAAAAGAGTGAAAAACTTTTCTAAAACAGCTCGTCAACGACCATATCAGTAAAATAATCCAGCAGAGACAAGCTGTCTAATAAGGTCAAAAGTGTAAACCGCGGCCGTATCTCTTTCGCACAAATTAGTGCATCTTCGACCAGCTCCCTGCTGTATCCGTAATCCTGCGGTCTAAATTTTAGATTTACTCGATCATAGTATTGTTCGATTTCAGCAGGGGAAAGAACGGTATTTTTATAAAATGTTTCCAGTTCTTCCCAATGGGTTTCCAGCCTGTTCCAGAGATAGAGAAGCCGTTCTCGGTCGGGAATTCCGCTTTCCCAGGACGCAATTTTCTCCTCCGCCATGACCTTGAAGGAGCGCTCGAGCCTCTGTTTTCTCAGAGCACTATCCTGCCGGTTTTTATGTTTCTCGTGCAGTTTGACCAGGCCCTCAAACCCTTCGGCGAAAACTTTTTTGTACATGCGGCTCATAAGGTACATACCCAACGCGACTGTATGGCCATGGAGAAACTTCGGAGCTTCCTCGAAGTAATGCTTCATCTCAAAAAAGTGGGAAATATGGTGGTCTGATCCTGAAACCGGTCTCGAACTACCGCCCGCCAGCTGTATTGTCAGGCCCGAGAGAATCAACCCCCGAATAAGAAGATCGATCGAATCTACTCCGAAGGGGTCGCCTTCGCTTATTTTTTTTTCGATATCACCGAGCAGGGTAAGCAGCAGTTTGGAAATGTTTCCGCAGAAGTATTCTCCCTCCATTGTGTGGGATACCAGCCAGTCCATGGAAGCGATGTGTTTACCGAAAAGGTCTCCGAACCCGGCGGATATCAGAAATTCCGGGGCTTCTCTTAATAGCTTCGGATTAGCAAAAATCTCTTCAGCCGGCTTGCATCGGACTGTTGTCTTTATGTGATTGACCGAAAGTGGAGATACCGAGGAAGCATACCCGTCCATCGACGGTGCCGTGGCAAACGTGAAGTAGGGAAGGTGAAGTCGAAATGCCAGAAATCTTGTAATATCATTGAGGGTGCCGGAGCCGACCCCGATGAGCAAGTCGGCGTCTGCAGGAATCCGGATAAGTGTTTTTCCGATCGTCTCCTCATCGGGAGTAACGTAGGTTCTGCCGTTAAGAAGACACTGCTCTGCATCAATGTCATGGGTTTTAAGCATCTCCGTTAACGATTCCCCGGCTGCTTCCCAGGTGTTCCTGTCGCAGACGGTAATTACTTTTTTATCGGTGTAACCGGCCGTAATGAGTTTGAGCATCTTTGGCTGGACTTCTTCGTTAATATGGATGTTGCCGATATCAACAGCGTGTTCCCGGCCGCAGGTACAATGTTTCAATAGATCAAGATATTGTTTCATAAACCCTTCGTTGGAAAATGATTATACCACAAATGTTTGATCCATATCACGTGGTAAACATGAAAAAGTCTATCTCTCGTTATCTGGATGCGGCACCCTAATCGTAAAAGCTGTGCCTGTGTCTGTATCTATCGTGAGCTCGGCTTTTAACTGTTCGATCAAGCTGCGGATGAGAAGCATACCTAACGTTCTGGATTTTCCCAAATCAATATCATGGGGTAATCCTATGCCGTCATCAGCAAGAGTCAGCTGCATTGTATCGTTATCGACTTTTGATTCGACCCGGATTGTTCCCCGGGGCTGATCGGGAAAGGCGTATTTTAAAGAGTTCGTCATAATTTCGGTTACAATGAGTCCTAGAGGAATTGCAGTTTCCATTGTGGTGTTATAGGTATCTAAATCCAGTATCAGATCGATCGATCTTGCTTCATAATCATCTAATTTGAGGACAGTCCGGGTTATCTCTTCTAAATACTCGCTCAACTCGATCTCAGTAAACTTGTTCGTATTGTACAGTCGTGAGTGGACTTGAGAGATTGCTTCGATTTTTTTCATAAGCTCGGAGAGGACGTTGGTGGTTTCGCTCTGATTGGCAAACTCTTTCTGCAGATTTATCATGCTCGAGATAAGGGCAAGATTGTTTTTAATTCGGTGGTGTATTTCGCGAATCATCAATTCCCGTTCCTCGAGGGCCCGGTCGAGCTGCTGTTCGATCTCCTTACGTATTGTGATGTCGCGAAACAGCATGAGTGCGGCCGGTTTGTTTTGATAAGTTATTGGGGTGGCGATTATCTCATAATGGTTTAATTCCCCGGTTTTCATGAAGGCCCGGAAGTGGAACTGAATGTGACGAGTCGAAGGCACTGATTCCTGCTGAAAATCAATGATCCGGTAGTATTCATCTTTGACCGTTTGGTTATCATGAGGATGGACTATATCTAAAAGCTGAGGTGAAGAGAAGCCGAGCAGTTCATTTTCTGAATAACCCGTTAATCTACTCAACTCCCGATTGACGTAAACAAACGTTCCTTCCCGGAGAATTGCGATCCCGTCTCCGGATTTTTCTGTAATCAGTTGATACAATTGTTCTTTTTGTTCTGCTGTAGTTAGAGTTGGCTGTTCTGTTGATGCTGTTTTCACTGTAATCCCTCCCATTAGAGAATCCGGCTGTGTCGGCGTGAACGTAACTGTTTTAAATCAAAATACTCTATTTTTTTAATTTAATGCTAAATCACCAATTAATATAATACAGCATCAATTGTTTGTCAATGGCTGTGCATCAGAAATTTGCACCAGACATTACATTTTGATATTCTCTTCAAAGGGGGGATCGATGATACCGAGCCCTTTTGTCACTTACTGGTGCGGACCGTGGGGATATTCACCGTCGGCAACGGGGAGAAAAACCCGGAAGCAGGAGCCTTCACCTTTTTTACTCTCCACCTCGATATGGCCTCTGTTTTGTTTCACGATGCCGTACACGGTGGAAAGTCCTAATCCGGTTCCTTTCCCTTCTCCTTTTGTCGTAAAAAACGGTTCGAAAATGTTCTTGGCAGTAAATTCGTCTATACCGTTTCCGGTATCAATGACTTCCATAAGTGAATAGGTACCGGGAAGAATGTCACCTCTGCTCGCGCAAAAGAACTCATTGAGATAGGTGCGGCCCGTCTTTATGAGCAGCTTCCCCCCCTCCGGCATTGCATCTTTGGCATTGATAGCAAGATTGAGTATTACCTGTTCTATCTGACTCCGATTGGCCTGGATTGTTCCCGAAAAACCGTTATGCTGCATCTCAAAGTCTATATCGTTTCCGATGATCCGCTCGAGCATTTTCCGCATATCAATCAATACCGTATCGATTGATAGATATTGTTTTTCGACGACCCTCTTTTTGCTGAAAGTTAAAAGTTGTCTGGTCAGTTCCGTACCTCTATCTGTTGCTATTTTTATCTCTTCGAGATTTTCGAGAATGTGCTCCTCCGCATCCGGTAATTCAGCTCTAAGCAGATCAGTGTAACCGCCTATAGTCGTCAGAATATTATTGAAGTCATGCGCAATACCGCTTGCAAGTCTTCCCAGCGCTTCCATTTTCTGAGACTGGAAGAGCAGATGTTCGGTGTGATGAAGGGCGAGTTCGGTTTTTTTCCGCTCGGTAATATCGAACAACAGGTAAAGGTGCCCTGTTACTCCCCCCTTTCTGTTTACGATGGGGGTCTTGTGCAGGTCGAAATAGAAAGTATCGGTTTCTCCTTGATAACTCAGTTCACCGGTAATAACGCCGGTCTTTCTGTTTTTGTTTGTTGTGCCTTTGAGATTGTTGAGGATGATGCGCACAGGCTCCCCGGTAACCAGGGCGCTTCCTAAAAGAAAGGTCTTTTCGATGTAGGGGTTGATTGCCACGATCCGTTCTTTTTTGTCGACGATGATGATTCCCGCCCCCATGTGGTCGAGGGCCGCTTCTTTTGCAGCAGGCATTACGTCGAGGAGACTGTAGCGGAAGATCGCCCACCACAACGCAATTCCGCTTATAGCAAACGAAATGGGGGTTGTATCCAAAGGAGAAATGGCGAAGAGCCTGAAGGTGAAAATGATATTCCCCACCCATGGAAACACGGCCGCAATGAGAAAGGCAATCACCTGGCTGCGGTAGAGACTGTTTGTGGTTACCGCGAACCGAATAAAAAGAATGGTCCCGATAATGAAGGTAGTATAGGTGTAGGCAACGTGAATCCAGAACCAGAATCCGTAAGAATTGTCCAGCAGCAGGAGGCCCCACATCCGGTAGGTATTGATCTCCGTCCAGAGAAAGTGGTGGAGAGGATTGGTCCAGGCGAAAAGGACAGTGACGGCCGGAATAATGGAGAGCAGAGCAATGTACTTCGGTTTGAGAAGAGTGCGCAAACCGCAGTAATGGGCTGCCAGGAGAAACCAGAAGAGGGTAATCGTAGCAATGCCGAAATACTGCAGTTTTAGAGCCAGTGTTTTCAAATTAAGATCGAGCGGTGTTATCTCGAAGTAATAGAAGATGGAGACCAGCGCGCCGGAAAACATGAGTAGGCTGAATAGCACACTTCCGGATACGGACCGGCGGCGCAGTGAGAATACACCCAAAGATATCATGACCATCCCGCCTAAAAGAGAGAGAAGAGCAAACGGATGTAAGTATGTCGGTAGGTCCGCGATATGGTTCCTCCCGCAAGAATGGTACACAGGGAAAATGGGAAAATCAATAGGGTTCGGCGAACCGTTTGACGAACCGGTATGGATGCGTAGAATAGTACACATGAGGAAAGAAGATAAGAAGACCGGTTCAACGGGGGAGTTTCGAAACGGCTTGTATGTGCTCCATTTAAGGGGAAATCCCTACGAGCGGGGGGAGGCGCACGGCAGGCTCCTCGGCAATGAAATCCGGGATTCACATGTGAGCCCCTATTTCGGCAGGTTCCTCATGGACCTATATATGAGTTCTGATTTTGCTGACCGTGTGCCGGCTCCGCTTCGGAAATGGTTTGGTGAAATAATCGAGTGGTGGTATTACTCTCCTTTAGAACGGCTCGTAATGAAAGAAACCAGAGAGGAACTGTACGGAATTGCCGATGCGGCCGGATTGGAGAGGAAAGAGACGATCCGGGCGGTCTTAGCGCCGGATATCATGTCACATTTAGCAGCGGGATTCTTGAAAAGCGGTAAAGAGGCTTTGGGGAATTACTATCTCGGAGGATGCAGCGGCGCGTACGCCCGGGGGACGGCGCTCTCACCGCGGGGAAAATCTCTTTTCGCTCGTAATATGGATTTTCCGGGAGTGTTTGTGTGGAAGTACCCTGTTGTTCTGTTCAATCACCCTACTGAAGAAGTCCCGGTCTTCACCCGGGGAGCAGGAAGCCGGGAGGGGGGAGATCTTAAAGAGGAAGGCCGGCGAAACGAGGGCCGGGAAGAGGGCGGAGCGTTCCGGTGGGAGAAGCGGAGAAAGGCGCCTTATGTGTACATTTCAACGGCAGGCTTCCCCGGGCACGGCCTTACCGGTATGAATGCGAATGGGGTTGCAATGTCCGCTTTTGTCTGTCTCTCTCGAAATTATTCGAGAAAACGGATGACTTTCCTCGACTTCAACCACTACCTCTTTACCCGCACCGACAGCCTTTCGGGTATCCGGCAGCTGCTCGAAACAGAACAGTACTCCTGTGCATCCCCCCACACCGTACTGTTTGCGGACAAGGAAGACGCGTTCTCGGTAGAAGTCGATTCGAAACGGGCCGCGGTCGTACCCATAACTGAAGGGTTTGATTACCATGTCCAGACCAATCACTTTGTGAATCCTTTGATGAAGCAGGAAGAACTCGAGTTCCCTCTCGAGCGGGAGTACACAATCGGACGGTACCGCTTAATTCGGGATATTTTAGAGTACAATTACGGTCACATTGATGTGCAGAAAATGGTGGACACTCTCTCGTGTAATCTCGACCGGGGTACGAAGGGTCCTCGCCTTTTAGGCGATTTTCCGGCACAGTTTTTTACCCTCACCAGCGTAGTCTTTGAGCCGGAAAGCGGCAGGTTCTGGGTAGCGGACGGCCGTCCTCCGGCGGTCTGTTACAACCGTTATGGGGGCTTTAATCTGTTTGATGAGATCGAGCAGAGCAGAAACAATCGGCGGATACCGTCGTTTAAAAAATCTTCCCGTCCCGTACTGCAGGGGACGGAGCAGCGAGCAGTGACCGGGGAGGAACGGGACGCACTGTATCATCTCAGCCTATCTCAGGAATTGCTCAATAACGGCCGGGTCCCCCGCGCCATACGGCAGCTCGAAGAGGCGTATGAACACTACAGCGACCCCAGTTTTGAGTACATTCGCGGAATTGTGCTTTTAATAGCAGGGCGGTACCAAGAGGGGTGTGATGTGCTGTACGGGCTGAAGCAGAATCATATCTTCTCTCCGGTAAAGGACACCGCCTTAGGACTGTGGCTCGGCAGGGCCTATGATTTGGTTGGCAAACGTGAAAAGGCCCTGACCGTCTACCGTGAAGTCCTCAAAAGCAGTATCCTCGTCAAACATCTCCGCGAGGCGGTAGAACGGTGCTTGCACCACCCGTTTACCCCGGCGGGACTTCCTAAAACATTCGATTATTACCTTATGGGACCCCTCGAGTTCTAAGATTTTCGCCCTTTCTGTCCCTTACCATACCGTTCCCTGTGTACTGCTAAATGTTCGTAATCGCTATACATTGTCGCTCTCCTCATAAAAATTGTTAATTAGCCAATCAGCTAATATACAAATAATATAAATCATCAAAACAATATTGTCAAGAAATTCTTTCGATTTTCCGGATTATTTTAATTTTTTTTAGTTGAGGCTATTTCAAAATTAAGACTA
>CAZKZZ010000053.1:0-20235 GCA_964557375.1 uncultured Spirochaetales bacterium
CTGCTGCAAACAGGGCTTTTATTATCATCACGATTATAGGGCCTTTTCTCATACTAGCAATCTCCATTCTCCCGGGTCTGCTTTCCACATCAGCGGATACGATTCCTGAGGGGACCACGATAGCAATAACGAGTGCAGAGGGAGAATTCCGCGAATCCCTCCAGGCTGCACTGCGAGAAAGCGGGCTCGAGACAAGGACAGGACTCACGTTAGAGGAGGCCCGCCGGCTGGTACTCGGAGAGGCTATTCATGGGGTGCTCGCAGTACCTGAAGATCCGCTCTCTGCCGAGCGTTTTACCTACTTCTCCGGTACGGGAACTGACATGGTGATCGTGGAGACGATAAAGAGGGCTGTCGGTAAATCAGTTGTTGCCGAGCGGCTTTCTAGGAGAGGTATCGCTGCTGAAGAGGTAGAAGGACTTACCCGGCAGCCGGCATTGGATGCGAGAAAAGTCACTCCCGCAGGGGAAGGAGAGGGGCAGGATTTCTTCTCCGTATTTGCAACGGCAATGACCTTTGTCATGCTCCTCTACATGACCGTACTTCTCTATGGACAGATGATAGGCCGTTCCGTGCTTACCGAAAAAACTTCCAAAACGGTCGAAATCATGCTCTCTTCGGTACGGCCTCTCGATCTTCTCTTTGGAAAGATTTTCGGCAAGGGGCTGGCCGGTCTGCTGCAGTACGGTATTTGGATCGGCATAGCTCTTCTTATTGCCTATCTGCTGGGACCTCTTTTGGGAATCTCTCTTCCGGGGGAACTCACGGCCGGGAATCTCGGCTTTTTGGTACTCTTTTTTATTCTTGCCTTTTTTCTCTACTCTTCCGCTTACGCAGCCTTGGGTGCCGGGGCGCAGGATGAGCAGCACTTAGGACAGCTCGGCTGGCCCCTCATCCTCTTTCTGGTCATTCCTCTGGTTACCATCTCTGCCTATATCATGAATCCCAACTCTTCTTTCTCAGTGATACTTTCCTTTTTCCCCATGACATCTCCGATCGTCATGCTTATTCGCATCATACTCGACACCCCGCCCGCTTGGGAAATCCTCCTCTGTTGTTTTCTGCTCTGCGGAACCATCTTCGGTTTTATCGTGATGGCGGCAAAAATCTTTAGAGTCGGTATACTTATGACTGGAAAACGGGCAGGGTTAAAAGAAATCCTGCGCTGGGTCCGGTATTGAATCGTATTGATTATTCGGAATCTTCCTCTTTGTTCTCGTCTTGGTTTTCGACTAGTTCATCCGAAGATGCTTCGCGTACTTCTTTAACTTCGATGTCGAAATGCAGGTTTTCTCCTGCCAAAGGATGATTTGCATCCAAGGTAACTTTGTCATCGCCTACCTCTTTTATCATCAACACCTGTTTGCTGCCGTCCTGCATCTGCGCCTGGACTTGGGTCCCTACGGCTATAGATGAGGGGTCTTGAAACTGGGTTTTGGGAACATCGAAGATGAGATTTTCGTTATATTCACCGTAAGCTTGATCCGGTTTCAGTGATAGAGAAAATGATTCCCCTTCTTCTCGTCCTGCTAACGCTTCTTCGAGTCCGGGAATGATAGATCCGGTCCCGTGAATAAATGTCAGCGGTTCACGTTCTTGAGACGAATCGAGTATTTGTCCATCGTCGTTTTTTAGTGTGTAATCGAAACTTACTACTGTATTGTCAGAAATTTGCACAATTTACCTCCTTGTCCCGTTAAACATAATAATAAATATATCCAAAGGAAAGGATACCTCGATTATTTTTGGAATTTTATCTACAATAGGCGCTACCTGACCCCTGAAATGTTTCTGAAGGGAGGTCATAAATGGTTAATTAGTGGTGCGAATCGTGGGGATAATACCCACTAAGAAATGCTTACAGGAGGCGAACTAAGAATGGGAAGAAACGAACAATGGAAAAAAGAGGCGGATTTTATCGCCGGAATATTGGAACGGGCACCGGAAATCGATAAAACGTTCAGGATCGGGAAAGAAGAGTTTGCCCGCAGACACAAGGCAGTGGCAGATGCGCTGCAGAAGGCGGGTCTCGATTGCGGCATCGTCTATTCAGACGAACACTACAACGGCGATGTCCCTTATTTAGGCGGTAACACGAACATAACCGTAGAACCGGTTGCAGGGGTAATCGGCGTGAACGGCTTCCACATTTTAGCAGGGCTCGAAGGGGGATATGTTGCCGAACAGCTCTCCCCGAGGGCGGGAGTAGAAGTGCATAAAGTGGAGATGCTCAAGCTCGCCGATGAAGATTATCCGGTGGAAGCGGAACGGGTAGAAGATGTAATTGAGCTTGCCGCCGGCAAAAAGCCGAAGAGGATTGGTCTTCTCACTCCGAGAGCTGTATTTCCGGTAGGACTGTTTGAGTTTCTGCGTGATTATGTGGGCGGTGAACAGGCTGTCATCGATGCGCAGGAATTGTATCAACACGTCAAATACGAAAAATCGGACGAAGAGATGCACTGTACCAGAGAGGCGGCCCTCATCGCTGATGTTATGATCGAGGGAATGCTCGGTGTCCTGAAACCCGGCATGCTCGAGACCCAGGTGGCAGGATGGGGATATGCAATCGCTAGTGAACTCGGTGTAGAGGAACACGGGGTGGACATTATGGTCACCTCGGGAGAGGCCAACCGAAGTCTCATCGGGAAAGCACTGAATAGGACCATCCAAGAAGGGGATTATGTCCACGTCGGGGTGGCCCCGAAGCGGGACGGACTCAACGCTTGTCAGCGGGTCTCAGTCGTAGCGGTGGACAGCCCCTCTAAGCTTACGGAGGATCAGCGGTTCTGGTTCGATTTTATTCACGAGGCGTATCAGGTCGGCCTCGATGCGTTCCGGGAGGTGGCCCGCGGGAATACAGCGGCGAGTGCCCAGGAGCAGGCGCTGATCGATTATTTTAAAAAACGGGAACCCGATGTAAACGAACGGTTCGGAATTTCCGTTGACCTCCCCAGGCAGAAACCGTACACTGGTACCCACAATTCAGGATACACCGAGTGCCAGGAGTTTTACGGGGCCATCACTTTGGGCTCGGATAAACCGCTCGGAAAACAAATCATAATGATGCTGGATGTTGCAATCCGGGGTATCGGGAACAGCTGGAACGATGTGGTCATCCCCGGTATGGATTATCTCCTGGTCGAAAAAACGCTTGGAAAAATCGGAAGTGACGTCGAGGAGCTGACCCGGCTTCCGGTCGATGTCCAGCCGTTTGTAGGAAAGGTGTAAAGAGAGAGTAGCTATGGAGAGCAGCGGCAAGCAGTATATCGGAGCGCTGGACCAGGGGACCACGAGCACCCGCTTTATTTTGTTCGATAAACAGGGAAAAGAGGCGGGCTCGAGGCAGCTCGAGCATAAGCAGTACTATCCGAGACCGGGCTGGGTCGAGCACGATCCAATGGAAATCTGGGAGAAAAGCTGCAGAGTTATCGAAGAGACTTTGAGCAGTGTCGGTATTAGCGGAAATGATGTGGCGGCACTAGGAATAACCAACCAGCGGGAAACGACGGTCGTATGGGACAAAAACAGCGGGAGACCGTTCTGTAATGCGGTGGTGTGGCAGGATACCAGGACATCGGGGGTCATCTCACGGCTAGCGGAAGAAGGAGGGACCGACCGGTTTCGGGAGAAAGTAGGGCTTCCCCTCTCAGCCTATTTTTCCGGTTCAAAAATACAGTGGATATTGGATAATGTGGACGGTGTGAGCGATGCTGCCGAGCGGGGAGATGCTCTTTTCGGCACCATCGACAGCTGGCTTATCTGGCAGCTTACCGGGGGTGCGGACCGGGAGAAGGCCGTCCACGTAACCGATGTCACCAACGCCTCACGGACCATGCTCATGGACCTGAAAACACTTCAGTGGGACGAGGAGATGCTCGATGTGTTCGGTGTTCCCAGGCAGATGCTCCCGGAGATCGTCTCTTCGAGCCCGGAACAGCCGTACGGAGTAACCACATCGGGCGGTCCGTTTAAAGCGGAAGTCCCCGTGGCGGGAATTTTAGGAGACCAGCAGGCGGCCCTTTTCGGGCAGGCCTGTTTCAATCCGGGCAGTTCTAAAAACACCTACGGCACGGGCTGTTTCCTCCTGGTCAATATCGGAGAAAAACCTGTTCTCTCCGAACACGGACTTATCACCACCGTTGCTTACCGGCGGGGAAACCAACCGGCGCTGTACGCTTTAGAAGGTTCTGTTGCAGTGGCCGGTTCTCTGGTTCAGTGGTTCCGGGACAATCTCGGTCTTATCGAAGAATCTCCCCAAATCGAGGAGATGGCCGGATCGGTCGAGGACTCGGGCGGGGTCTATTTTGTTCCTGCTTTTTCTGGGCTGTTTGCTCCCTATTGGCGGGGAGACGCCCGGGGAGTAATCGTCGGATTGTCCGGCTATGCTAATAAAGGCCATTTGGCCCGGGCAGTTCTGGAAGCAACCGCCTTTCAAACCTTGGAAATTTTTGATTCCATGCGTAAGGACGCCGACATCGAAATTACCTCCCTCAAGGCTGACGGAGGGATGGTAAGAAATGAGCTGTTGATGCAGTTCCAGGCTGATATGCTCGAAGTCCCGGTTATCCGGCCGGAAATAACCGAGACTACCGCCCTCGGTTCAGCGTTTGCAGCGGGGCTTTCCGTCGGATTTTGGAAGGACACCGATGAGCTGACCTCCCTCTGGAAAGAAAACAAACGGTGGGAACCCGGAATGGAGAAAAAAGAGCGGGACAACCGGTATAGACTGTGGCAAAAGGCGGTTACCCGCAGTTTTGATTGGGTGGAATAGGTAGAGGTATTATGAAGGACAACAAATTCGATGTAGCAATTATTGGTGCGGGAGTAGCGGGAGCAAGCATAGCACGCAGGCTCTCCGCGTATGATCTCTCCGTTATTCTCCTGGAAAAGGAAAGCGACGTTTCTTTCGGGGTCTCCAAGGCCAACTCCGGTATTATTCACGGCGGCTTTCACCACAGTCCGAAAAAGCTCAAAGCGCGGTTGGAAATAGACGGGAATATCATGTACGACCGGCTGCAGAAGGAGCTGCATTTTCCGTTCAAACGGTGCGGAATTCTCGTTGTAGCATTTTCCGTAGAAGAGATGAAAACAATCGAGCAGCTCTACGCCCAGGGGGTTGAAAACCAGGCTATCGGTATCGAGCTCTGCTCCCGTGACCGTATTCTTGCATTGGAGCCGAAACTGAATAAAGACGCTGTGGGCGGACTGCACGCTCCCTCCGGCGGTGTAATCGAACCGTACCGGCTCGTCTTTTCTCTTATCGAGTCCGCGCAGAAGAACGGGGTGAAGCTGGAAACACAGTTCACCGTACAAAGTGTTGATAAACTCGGAGACAGTTTCGTCATTAATTCCGAACAGGGTGATTCCATCGAAGCAGCCTATGCCATAAACGCGGCAGGGCTTTTCGCGGATGAAGTCTCTGCACTGTTCGGCGCGGAAACGTTTACGATCAATCCCCGCAAAGGGGAGGAGTTCCTGTTGGACCGAAACGCGGCCGGATTGACCGGAAAGGTGATTTTTCCTGTGCCGAGCAGGGTCTCCAAAGGGATGCTCGTCATCCCTACGGTCGAAGGCACCAGTATGATCGGCCCCACTGCGGATGATCAGGATGACAAGAATGATCTTTCTACGAGTAAAGAAAACTTCGAGCGAATTTTCGCCTCCGCCCGGCGGCTGGTGCCGGCGATCTCGGAGCGGGACATTATCACCTCATTCGCGGGATTACGGCCTGCCTTAGATGAAGGAGATTTCTACATCGATATATCGGAGAAGGAACCGCGGCTTATTCAGGTGGCAGGTATCCAGTCCCCGGGTCTTACCGCAGCGCCGGCTATTGCGGAGTATGTAAAGGATCTCTTGAAAAAAACAGGACTCAAGCTGGTCGAGAAGGCCGATTACGACCCGTTTATCGAGGATGTACCGAGGATCCGGCAGGTATCCCCCTACGATGCTGATGAACTGATTAAAGAAAATCCCGCGTACGGGGAAATCGTCTGCCGCTGTGAATCGGTATCCGAAGCGGAAATCGTTGCAGCCATTCGGCGGGGACACACGACCCTCGACGGAATCAAGTTTTATACCCGGGCCCAGATGGGGCGGTGCCAGGGCGGTTTTTGCACCTACAAGATTTTAAAAATCGTTGAACGGGAGACGGGAATGCCCATCCACGAGATAACCAAACGGGGAGGCGGCAGCTACCTCCTGCCCTCGCAGATTGGAGAATATACAGTAGAGGCGGAATGATGACGGAAAAGCGGTACGATGCAGTAGTGTTAGGAGGCGGGTCAGCCGGAATGGCCGCGGCCAAAGAAATTGCGGACAACGGTCTTTCGGTTGCAGTCCTGGAACGGGAACACGAGCTCGGAGGTATTCTCCAGCAGTGTATTCACAACGGATTCGGGCTGCAGTATTTTAAAGAAGAACTCACCGGGCCGGAGTATGCAGAGCGGTTCATGGGTTATGTGCAAGATTCTCGGATGGTCGATGTTTATCTAAACACCACCGCGCTCGATGTCTCCGATGAAGGGGAGGAAGAAAAGATGATTTATGCTTTCTCCCGTCATTACGGGGTAATAACCATTTACTGCAGAGCGGTAGTTTTGGCTATGGGCTGCAGGGAGCGCAACCGCGGCAATATCGGTATACCCGGGACCAGACCGGCGGGAGTGTTTACCGCAGGCCTTGCTCAACGGCTTATAAATGTCGAAGGGTACATTCCCGGGAAACGGGCCGTAATTATCGGTTCGGGTGATATCGGATTGATCATGGCAAGGCGGTTGACCTGGGTCGGGGCTGAAGTGGCGGCCGTCATCGAGATCCAGCCGTACCCTTCCGGACTCACGCGGAACATCGTGCAATGTTTAAATGACTTCGGTATTCCCCTCTATCTTTCTCATGTGGTCACCGAGATTTACGGCCGGGATAGGGTCGAAGGGGTAAAGGTCACTCCTCTAGAGGAGGGGCAGTATCAGGATGATGACAGTTTCTCCATCGATTGTGACACTCTGCTGCTGTCGGTGGGATTGATACCCGACAACGAGATTTCTAAAAAGTTCGGAATAACCATGAATCCTGAAACCAACGGTGCAATTGTGGACGCCCATCTCATGACTTCGGTAAACGGCGTGTTTGCCTGTGGGAATGTACTGCACGTGCACGACCTGGTAGATTTCGTTACCGAAGAATCGGTCCGCTGCGGACAGTTTGTTAGCCGGTATCTAAAAGAGGGGCTTGCTGAACCGCAGTACAAGATTGCCACCGGTGCAAATGTAAAATATGTAATCCCCAATCAGTTCTCCCCTGCAATGGAGAACAGATTTTACATGCGCTCCCTCATCGTAAAAAACAAGGCGGAGTTGGTAGTCAAGCTCGACGGTGAAGAGATCAAAAAGAAAAAACTCACCCACGTACAGCCATCGGAGATGATAAGCCTTACATTAAAAAAGGAAGATGTGGCCGGAGCAACGGAGTTGAAAGATAATGTGATGGAGGTCAGTGTCCAATAATGGAAAAGAAAGAGATGATCTGTATATCGTGTCCGATCGGTTGTCACCTGACCGTAACTCTCGATGACAAAGAGGAGATCCATGTAACAGGCAATAAGTGCAAACGGGGCGAGCAGTACGGGAGAGAAGAACTCTTGGCCCCGAAACGGGTAGTGACAGCAACGGTAAGAGTCGACTCATCATTAGTGCGGAGGCTGCCGGTCAAAACGGACACCGCACTTCCAAAGGAACATATAAACGCTCTGCTCAACGAATTATACAGGTTGACAATTTCGCCGCCGGTGAAATTGGGAGATCCGATAATAGAAAATATCGAGGGGACCGGAGTCAACCTGGTTGCCTCACGGAGTATCGATTGAGGTATGAGTAAACAGCACGATCCGAGAATGCACACCGCGGAACATATACTTAATCAGACTATGGACAGACTCTTTGAGACGGGACGATCATTTAGGGCCCACATTGAGAAGAAAAAATCAAAATGCGACTATCGATTTGACCGCATGCTCTCTGATGAGGAGTTGAAACGGGTCGAGAAGCAGGTAAACGACATCATCCAATCCGATTTGCCCGTGCTCGAAAAGAGGGTCGGGCGGGAGGAAGCGTCCCGCGCTTACAATATGGAAAAAGTACCGGAAGGTGCCGGAGATACCATACGGATCGTTTCGGTGGGTGATTACGATTCGGTCCCCTGTATCGGCGAACATGTTGCTAAAACCTCGGATATCGGCAAGTTTTATATCACCTCAGCGGATTTTGAAGAGGGAGTCTTGAGGCTGCGGTTTAAACTCGGTGAACGGGAATCCGCGGGGGGCGGACATGAGTGAGCGCAAAACGGTAAAAGCGACGGTAGGAGCAATTATAACCCGCGGAGATGAAATTCTTCTTGCCCTCCGCAACCACGAACCGTTTAAGAACTACTGGTGTATCCCGGGTGGTCACATCGAGTTCGGGGAAACGCCGGAAGAGGCGGTGTCCCGGGAGGTGGCCGAAGAGACCGGGCTTACTGTTGAACACTACCGTTTTTTCAATTTTTACAACGAGTACTATCCGGAGCGGAAATGGCACGCTGTTGCCCTCGTGTTCACAGTTACCGCTGCCGGTGAGCTCAAACGCCAGGAAGAAGAAGTAAAAGAGCTCCGCTGGTTTAGACCCGGCGCCATTGAAGAACTCTCTTTAGCGTTCAGGCACGGTGATGCGGTCCGTGATTATCTCCGTCAGCCGCTAGGCGGTTAATCGAAATCGTAATGTTGATGGTTCCACTCATTCGCGGCGTCCATAAACGCGTGGATATTTTTTAGCGGTGTGTCCGCAGGCAGATCGCATCCGGTAGAGAGAATAAAATTGGGATACCCTTCCGCCTTATCCAGTGTCTCATGTACCGCTTTTCTTATTTTTTCCGGAGTTTCGTTTCTCACGGTGAGCACTGGGTCGACATTACCGATAAAAACCACATCTTCGGGAAGCTTAGGGAGAGCAGTTTCTACATCAACATCCGAGTCGAGACTCAGCCCCTGTGCGCCTGTCTCTACCATATTAGGAATAAGATGATCGGCCTGACCGCAGATATGAAGAATTGTGGGAATTTTCAATTCATCGACAATTCGGGAAATAAAATCTGCCGAGAACCGCTTGAATGCCTCCGGTGAGAGCATAACTGCTGTCGGTTCGAGCACTGCTACCGTATCCGCACCCGCTTCTTCTAAAGCCCGTGCGTATCGAATGATCGTCGAGGTGGCCATCTCGAGAACACCTGTTACCAGCTGTTCATCCATGATCGTTTTCATGGCAATATCATTGGCCCCCATCATCAAACCTGCCAGAGTGAATGGTCCGGTCACGTATGCTCCTTTCATAACATTCCCGGGCAGGCCTGTTTTCATAAGCTTCATCGTTTCGATATACGATACTACTCTGCCGTCCCTGAGGGGATCGCAGGAAAGAAATTGATTGAGATCGTTCAATTCCTGCACCATGTGGTGCTCAACTGTAGGAGATTCGAAGAGGGGGAACCTTACCGGCAGCCCGAGAGAGCTCGCTTCTACCGAAAGGTCCATAAAGAAGAACACTCCGTCCGGTTTGAATACCCGGACCAGAGTCGATACACTCCAGAAATGCACCCCCCAGTTGAACTCATTCTGTTTGATGCTTGTATGATTTAACTGGATGCCCGGATATCCCATAAGGGGCATTACCAGTCGTCTGTTTGCCAATTTAACCGTATCTATAAGCTTCATATTGATGCACTCCTATCTTTACCTGTATAGTAAAGTTACTAATATCAGGTAGGGCCGGCAATATACTTTTATGATCGGAGACAAAACAAAATAGCATTGTGAGTATCGAAAACGTAAAACTAAAATTGAAACAAAAGTATTCGTTAGTACACGTGCCCGCGGAGCGGAAGGTCAAACAGTGGTTTGAAAAAGCCCGTTCGTATATTGCTGACGGCCAGCCGGCAGAGCAGGCGGGACTGCGGGCTGCAAGAGAGGTATTTCCTTATGAGTATAAGGAACATCGGGTGTATGAGGAAGTAACCGTCCAAGAGCTTCTCAATGGAGGAAGGGGAGTCAACTTTTGAACCGTAGAAAGCTGCACGCCGAACAACAATGAGAAATAAAAGCGAACAGCGTAAAAAAAGAGTGCCTCTTCTCTATGTAGGCATATGCTTTGCGCTTCTCTTTGTCTCCCCGGGCCATTTCGTCTTTTCGCAGAGTGATGGGCCCCTTATTATAGGTACGGAATTGGGATACCCCCCGTATTCGTTTATAAACCAAGAGAACAATCCGGATGGGTTCAACGTGGAGCTTTCACGCGCCCTGGGAGAAATCCTCGGTCGGGAGGTCGAAATAAGAATCGATCCATGGGCCGACATAAAAAATGCGCTTGCAACGGGTGAAATCAATCTCATTGCCGGGATGTACTATTCACCACAGCGTGATAAGGATTTTGATTTTTCACCTCCTTATGGTGTGGTCCAGCATACAGCGTTTGTTCGGGAGGGCGAACCGCGCATAACGGATGTGAGCCAACTGCAGGTACTCGATGGACAGAAGGTGACGTTTAAAGACTTTCTCCTCTATATTGCACTGCTTGCGGTTCCTGTAGGTATTATTCTTATAGCCATTCTTTTTTGGATTTGGACACTCCGCAGAAAAGTAGCCGATCGAACCAGGATATTGGAGACCGAAATTGCGCAAAGGAGCAACGCCGAAAAGAGGCTCAATCATCTCAATTCGGTTCTCGTGGCTGTGCGTAATATCAATAATCTCATAACCTGTGAACGAGACAGAGACACACTATTGCAGAAGTCGTGTGATTTTCTCACTAAACGGTCCGGTTATTATCATGCATGGATCATCCTTCTGGACAAAACGGGAACACGGGTTTCAGAGTCTTTTTCTTCGGGAGGAGAAGAAGAGTTGGTCCAATGTATTTCATCTTTGCAGGAGCAGAACGTTCCACAATGGATTGCGGAAACAATCGAGCAGGATGACCCGGTTGTACTCGCCGACCCTGCCTCCTCTTACTACGCCGACAGAGGAGCAATGAATATTCGTCTTGCTCATAATTCTACTGTCTATGGAGTGCTTTCCGTTGCTGTTCCAAAACATTATGTAAACGATGAAGAAGAACAGGAGCTGCTCAGAGAACTGGCCGGTGATATCGGGTTTGCCCTTCACGACATAGAACTGCAGACCTCGTTGGAACGGGTCGGGCTCATTGTCGAACAAAGCCCCATTATCCTTTTTCGGTGGCGGGCTGTAGAGGGATGGCCGGTAGAGTATGTCAGTGACAATGTTGTCCGGTTCGGCTACACAGTAGATGATTTTTTGTCCGGCAGAATACATTTTGCCTCGATTATTCATCCGGAAGACCGAAAAAGAGTTGGTGCTGAGGTGCGTGAGTATACCGAGAAAGGGCGGGACCGTTTTCTTCAGGATTACCGATTAATCGACGGGCAGGGAAATGTACACTGGGTAGACGACCAGACAATTATCGAACGGGATGAAACCGGCAGTCCGGTCGCCTATCAGGGTATTGTCATTGACCGCACCGAGCGGTACGAAACGGAGAAGGAACTGAGATTTCAGTCCGCACTGCTCAATCAGATTCAGGACATGATCACTGCTACGGACTTAGACGGTAAAATAACCTATGTCAATGAAGCCGAAACCCGGATTATGGGAAAGAAGCGAGATGAACTTATCGGCGCTTATGTCTCCGGTTACGGAGAAGATACCTCCCGAGGTGCGTCCCAGCAGGAAATCATCGATAAGACCCGTGAGCTGGGTGAATGGCGGGGATTTGTGGTCAATTTTGACAGTGAGGGAAGAGAAGTGTTACTCGATGTGAGGACCCGTTTGTTGCGGGACGAACAGGAGAATCCTATCGGTATGGTGGGCATCTCCACCGATATCACCGAGTTGAGGCGGATCGAGAAAGAATTGATTCAAAATGAGGCCAGATTACGGGCCATATTTAACTCTGCCCAGGATGTTATTTATCTCAAAGACAGGGGGGGACGATATACTCATGTCAACCAAGCGATGGAACAGTTCTTTGAGATGAAGGCGGGACAAATTATCGGGAAGACCGACGAAGAGCTGTTTCCCCGCGAACAAGTAGAGGAGATTATTGATATAGACCGGCAGATTTTCTCAGGCCGCCCGCACCGCGGCGAGTTTACCCGGTACATCAAGGGTGCAGAGAAAATCGTAGAAACGATTAAAACACCGGTCTGGGATGAAGATGGGACTATTAACGGATTGTGCGGGGTTACCAGGGACATGACCGAACACCACCGGATGAGGCAGCAGATCGAAACCGCTCTCGAAGAAAAAGAAGTCCTATTGAGAGAACTGTATCACCGTACCAAAAATAATATGCAGGTTATCGCTTCTATCATTTCGCTCCGTAAGAGCGTGGAGAAGAACGAGAGGCTCAAAGAGGTTCTCAATGAGCTCGAGAATAAAATCTATTCGATGGCATTGGTCCATCAGAAGTTGTATCAATCTCAAGATCTCTCCAAAATTGACGTCAAAGAGTATATACAGGATCTGGCAAATCTAATTCTCAATTCGTTTAATCAAGGGGAGCAAGCGCTCAAAATCAATTATGATCTGAAACCGGTACATTGCCTTATAGACACGCTGGTCCCTTTAGGAATAGTCATTAATGAACTTCTTACAAACGCCATCAAGCATGCTTTTGTGGGGCGGAGTCAAGGAAATATATATATAGCTGCAGAAAACAGTGATAATGGTGAACTGGTGGTGGAAATTTCTGACGACGGAGTGGGTATGCCTGAAGATCTTGAGCCGGCACGTACCGATTCCATAGGACTGCAAATCGTAAAAAATGTTGTAGAGCTGCAGCTAAACGGCCGTGTCGAGCTGGAAAGGGTGGGAGGAACCACCTGGCGTCTTTATATCGATACTGGTTCCTATTATGAAAGGGTGTAGAAATGCAAAGCGTAACGCGTCTATTGGTTGTAGAGGATGAATTGATTTTTGCAATGAACCTGAAAAAGGAACTGCAGATGGAGGGATACCGGGTCGATGATATTATAAACCGGGGCGAGGCTGCTGTTCCTTTGATAAAAAATGGGCAATTCGACTGCATACTTATGGATATACGGTTGGGAGGGGCCTTAAACGGTGTGGAAACGGCCCAAGAAATTAGAAAGTTTTCCAGCATACCGATTCTTTTCATCACAGGATATATGAACGACAGCAACACGGACCAGGTAAAAACAATAACCAATTCGAGGTTGGTCAATAAGCCGGTCCCCCCCGAAGAAGTTATACTGGCTATTCGAGAGCTGCTAGAAGTTTGATAAGGAGGATGTATATGTACTTGCCGCCGAAAGAGCACATCAAAGAGGCAAAAAAGGTTTCAGAAAAGGACGCATTTGTTCTCATGGAGGATGATGAATGCTCCAAGATTTATTTCAGGACCGACAAGCTCGTATTCACGGTGAGCTCCCTGCTCCCCGGGCAGCGGACCCCAATGGACAGCGGGCACAACGGTTCCGATGAAGTGGTGTATTGCATCGAGGGCAATCTCGTTATTCATCTGCCCGATGAGAAACGGTATGTCGAATTGACCGGCGGAGACGCGCTCTGTATCCCGGAGAACAAAAAACACATGGCTATCAACGTCGGTGACACGATTGCAAAATCTGTGTGGAGTCTGGCTCCGGGTATGGGAAAACCGGAGATGGAATGATATACTAGTCCGTATGCGTTCAATACCACTACTCTGGATACTATGTTTCATTGTGCTATCTCCTTCTGTTAGCTGGAGCGAGACAAAAAAGATGAAAACTGCTTTCAACGGAGTGCAGGTGCTCACCGCCTTGAAACAGGCGTATCCACAGAAGGTAGAAGAGGTTAGTGTCCGTAACGGTGATTTGGCTATTCGGGTAAATAGTGAATGGTTTTTATGGGCCGAAGGACGGCTCCTTCCCGAAGAACTTGCCGAAGAAGGTCCTGAAGTCATCGAACGGTACACGCCTTATCCTTTTTATACCTATACGCAGGACCTCCCCCCGTTACCTGAGCTGAGTGAAGAGGAAAAAAATGCCCTCAACAACCGGATAAACCACAGGGAAGAAGACCCTCCTTCACGTCATCCGGGGTTCTATAACGCACTCTGGCGTGTGTATGATAGGGATTCGAGCTGGGCCCGGGTGAAAACAACATTTTTTCTGGGAATGAAGACGGAAGTCCACCGGGAATTACTGGAAGACCTCGCAGCTGTCGAAGAGACGATTCTAAAACAAATGGAGGTCGATGGAGAACTGCGCAGGTTCGTCAAAGCTCTTGGTCAGCTCGAAGGGTACAATTGGAGGCGCATTGCGGGTACGGCCAGTTTGAGTTTTCATTCGTACGGGACCGCTATCGATGTACTGCCTTACAGTTACGGCGGAAAACAGGCATACTGGCGCTGGGCCAAAACGCATAATCCGGAATGGTACAGCCTTCCCTATGAAAAGCGGTTCACCCCGCCGAGATCATTTATTGCAGCTTTTGAGCAACACGGGTTTATCTGGGGCGGAAAATGGTTCTATTTCGATACGATCCACTTCGAGTACCGGCCCGAAATCCTTATCCTCAACGGATACCGGCCTCAATACTGAACGCTATTTCTGCTCCGGGCCGCGGAGAATTCCTTCCGCAGCCCGAATCCCGCTGGCCCAGGCAACGGTAATCCCCCTGCTCGTCCCCGCACCATCCCCTGCAAAGTAGATATGGTCTTTGACCATAAAGTAGTCATTCTTGAACTCCGGTTTGTTTGCGTACAGTTTGATTTCCGGGTAATACATGATCGTACTCGGATGCATAACTCCCGGAATAATGGTGTCGAGCAGTTTCATCGATTTCCAAATGGCGCGGAGTATTTTAGCGGGCATCGCCAGGCTGATGTCCCCGGGTGTGCAGCCGGGAAGGGTCGGCTTAAAATCGTAGAGGTCCGTATTGAAACTTTCCCGTTTGGACCGCTTACCCAGTCTGAAATCCCCAATGCGCTGCATGATCGGGTTACCGCCGCCCATGAGCATGGCCTGGGTGCCTAAGTTTTCCGCGTACTCCTGCCCGGAAGCCAGCGGTTCGGTGAGCCGGATCGTCTTGAGCATGGCAAAGTTCACCAACCCGTTGTCTTTCCCTTTATGGGCAAAGGAATGGCCGTTTACCGAAAAGTAGGTTTGGCCGTATCGGGAGGTGTATTTTTCTTTTACAACATGGGCCCGGCCGCTGTTGGTGCAGAAGGTACGGGTCTTGTCCGGAAAAAGGAACTTCGGATCGTAATAGTCACGCACGATCGGATAGTACTTTTCTCGTGTTTCGATGCGGACCCCGATGTCGACAATGTGGTCGACATAAGGAATTCTCAATTGTTTCATTAAGTCCTGCAGGAATTTAAACCCTTTTCGGCCCGGAGCAACGACGATGTCTTCAAAGCTGAGAGTACGGCTGTCGGTTGTCATTGTCCTCTCTTCCGGGTCGAGAGAGAGCATCTCTTCTCCGAGGCTGATCTCCACTCCCCGCTGCTCGAGCTCACCGATCAGCTCTTTGATAAGTATCAGTCCCCCGTCTGTACCCAGATGGGCCTGATCAATTTCCAGTAATTCTACATCCAGTTTTTCAGCCCGCTTTTTATAGACGCCGCAGTTTGTTTTATTCATGATCGAGGGGGATAGATGTTTCTTTACTTTCTCCAGATAGACGATCCCCTGATCTTTGGACCACACATCGAGAGGAAAGCCGACCGGATAGGTAAAGTTCATCTTACAGTCGTTTCGAAGGCCGCCGGTACTCACTGTTTCCCTGTCAATAATGAGTATTCGCATATCGGGACGAGCATCGGTCAAGGTAAAAGCGGTTGCCAGTCCCGCAGGGCCGGTACCGACAATAATACAATCATAGTTATCCATTTTTCCGTTCCTGTGCCGCTTTGATGAGATCTGCAAAAGTGGCAGTTTCTTTGGAGTTGTCTCCATACTCCTTCATCAGTCTACGGGCAATTTTTTTCTCTTTTTCCGAAGGCTTACTGTCCCTGCTTCCACCTTCCTGCTCTTCGTATCCGCAGGAGAGACCCTGACACACCAGCATGTTCTTTCCCCGCTTTCCTCTGACCGGATAGAGCGGTCTCCCGCAGAGCGGACATTTCTTTTCGATCGTGCCTTTGGGGGTGTACTGCGCGGTACTTGTTTTTACCTGATGTACCGTTTTTTTTGTTTCATCCCGGATATCTCTTAAGAACAGTTCCCGTTTTTCTTCTCCTTCTGCTATCCGGCTCAGGCGCAGTTCCCATGTTGCAGTCAGTTTGGGGCTTTTGAGTTTTTCCGGTACCAGTTCGAGGAGCTCCAACCCGCGGGAAGTGGGGGCCAGTTCCTTTCCCTGGCGTACGACATAATAATTGGAAATTATTTTTTCAATGATATCCGCTCTGGTGGCAGGCGTGCCGAGACCGCCTTTCTCGATTGATTTTTTGAGTTCCTTCTCGTCGATAAACTTCCCCGCGTTTTCCATTGCCCCGAGCAGGGTCCCCTCCGTATACCTCTTCGGCGGTTTCGTCCACCCCTGTTTGACATCGGCTGAAATCACTTCATGGGTTTCCCCCTTTTTGTGTTCGCCGAGATTCTGCTCTAAAAGGTCTTCAACGGCTTCGTCGTCACTGGTTTCGTCGTCGGAGGTAGCTCCGCCTCCGGAAGAGCTACCGGGTCCGCCTGCGGAACCGCCACCCGGAAAGCCGCCGCCGACCGATTTCCACCCGTAATCGAGAACTTTCCGGCCGTTGGTCACGAATGACTCGCCGTTTACCTCGGTTATAATGGATATCTGTTTGTACCGAAACGGAGGGGAGAGAACTTCGAGAAAACGGCGGGCAACGAGCTGCCAGAGAGAGCGTTCATCACCGGAGAGTCTGTCCAGGTTTACTTTTTCTTCGGTCGGGATAACCGCGTGATGGTCCGACACTTTTGAATCATCTACAAAACGCTTTCCCGGTTTGAGCGGGTCGTGCCGGCTGCCTGCTCCTCCGGAGTCACTGCCTCCGGTACCGGTTGTGAGAAGTGACTGCACGATACCCCGAAACGGCGTATTGTTGAGGGCAAGAAGCCTCTCTTTTAGAGTCGGTACCATGTCCTTGGTGATATGGCGGGAGTCGGTCCGCGGGTATGTGACGATCTTGTGCCGTTCGTAGAGGTTCTGCAGGGTCTGCAGTGTTTTTTTGGCGGAAAATCCCAGAATACGGTTTGCGTCTCCCTGGAGAGAAGTAAGGTCGTATGCTAAAGGGGGGTCGTTTTTCTTCTCTTTTACACGGACCTCGGTTATGGTTCCGGTACCGTTCTCCACTTTCCCTGCAATCTCTCGTGCCCGGTTTTGGTCTTTTAACCGCGTTCCCCCTTTCTCTCCGCGCCATAACCCTTCATACACACCGAAATCCGCTGTTACCGTCCAGTATGCCTGCGGAGTGAACTCCTGTATCTCTTTTTCCCGTTCGGCAATAAGGGTAAGGGTGGGCGTCTGGACCCTCCCCGCTGAAAGCCGAACATCGTACTTGCAGCTCAGCGCCCGGGTAATGTTGATGCCGATTAACCAGTCCGCCTCCGCTCTGGCTTCGGCCGCCCGGAAGAGATTTTCATACGCTTTCCCCTCCTCGAGACTGGAAAACCCCTGTTTTATTGCTTTATCGGTCTGAGAACTGATCCACAACCGTTTTACGTTGCCTTTCCATCCGCCTAACCGCATGATCCAGCGGGCCACCAGCTCGCCTTCCCGACCGGCATCGGTGGCAATAACCAATGTCGATGTATCATTCCTGGCAAACAGCTTTTTTATCGTATTGAACTGTTTCGATGTTTTCCCGATTACCTTGTGCCTCATTTTCTCCGGTATTATTGGAAGTGTCTCTAAAGACCAGGTTTTATATCGTTGATCGTACACTTCAGGGCCGGCCAGTTCCACCAGATGTCCCATCGCCCAGGTGACGATGTACTGCTTTCCTTCCGAGAACCCTTTCTGTTTATTGGTGCACCCGAGCACGCGAGCGAGTTCCCTTCCTACACTCGGTTTTTCCGCTAAGACCACTGTTTTCATGGTATGTATGGTAGCAGAGCGCAGTTTTCTCGGCAAGCAGGATTAAAAGCAAAAACCTTAGTGGACTAATTTACTTTTTTGATGAATTTTGTTATAATTTTTGTAATCAAATCAATGTATAGAAGATTATTACTCGCTTCGCTTTCAACATTTACTGTTTTTTTACTCATCAGTTGCGGTTTTGATAGAAAACCCGGTCGTGACGTGCTTCCTGCCCCGGAAAGGAACGGATCAGCTTCACAGACCCAACTACACCTCGTTGCACGCGGTGATCACGACTACCCTCCATTCGAGTATCTCGATAAAAATGGGGACCCCGCCGGATTCAATGTAGAAGTATTGCAGAGTATAGCCGAAGTGATGGACCTCGATCTCGAAATTACTCTGGGCCCGTGGCAGGAAGTAAGAGAGCAGCTCGAAAACGGTGAAATAGATATCATAACGGGAATGTACAAAACAAAAGAGCGGGACAAACATGCCGATTTTTCGATTCCCCATTTTTATGCTACCTATGGGATATTTATCAGGAAAGGGTCTGCTATAAACGGATTAACGGACATCGAGGATAAAGAGATCATTGTCCAGGAAGGGGACCTCGGCCATGATTATATAAAAGCAGCCGGGCTCGGAGAGGAGATTATTACAAAGCAGGATTGGCAGGAAACACTTGCCGCGCTGGCCGCCGGGGAAGGAGACTGCGCTATCGTTGCACGCATGCAGGGGATGCTTCTCATCAACAAGCTCGGGCTCGAAAATGTCGTTATTACCGGAGAGCCGATCCTCCGCCGTGAATACTGCATCGCCGTGACCGAAGGAGATGCGGAGCTTTTGGCGGTGCTCAATGCGGGACTCAACATCATAAAGAGCTCGGGAGAGTATGATGAGATCTATAATAAGTGGTTCGGTATTTTTAAGAGAGAATATTTTTTTACCGAGCCGAACATAAGGCTGTTCCTGGCAATTATTGCGGTATTGGCAGCCGCCGTCCTCCTCGTTTTTCTCTGGGTCTATTCTCTGCGAAAGCGGGTCCGAGAACGGACGAAGGAGCTCGATGAAGCGCGGTCCCTTCTCCTCGCGGCAATAGAAAGTACCCCCGCCGGTGTTATCTTAGCGGATGCTCCGGATGGAGCCGTAAAGGTAGTGAACTCTGCAGCGCTCGAGATTCGGGGTGAAGAAAAGGATGTGCTGACAGGCGTTCCGTATAAACACCATCCCGACTACTGGCAGCTGTATCACTCAGACGGCAGCCCGTATCAATCGGAAGATCTCCCCCTTACCCGAGCTATTAAAGAAGGGAGGGTTACGAAAAACAAAGAACTCATCATAAAGAACAAAAAAGGTGAGAACAGGTGGGTCCTGGTAAGTGCGACCCCGGTGCGGAATAACAATGGAGAGATCATTGCCGGATTTGCAGTGTTTCCGGATATCACAGCTCGAAAGATGGCCGAAGAGAGACTTATGAAATCGCTGAAAGAGAAAGAAGTGCTGTTTCGGGAGGTGCACCACAGAGTAAAGAATAATCTCCAAATTATAACCAGTATGCTGAACCTGCAAACGATGAATATCGAAAACGAATGGCTCGCTGAACAGCTCGTGACAACGAAAAACCGAATTCTAGCTATGTCCCTCGTACATGAACTGCTCTACCAGAGTGACGCTATCATCAAAAGCAATCTCTCCCAATACATCGATACATTGGTACAGCAAATCCGCAGCTCGTATTCGAGTAAAGGAGAGCTTGTTGATATCGAACTGCAGGTGGATGAAACTATCGATATTAGCTGGGACCAGACCATTCCGATCGGCCTCATTCTGCATGAATTGATCTCGAATGCTATAAAACACGCGTTCCCTAATGAAAACCGGGGGACAATTTGTGTTAAACTCACGCATACAGCGGGTAATACGATATCTCTTATCGTATCTGATGATGGAATAGGGCTACCTAAGACGATCGATATGTCGCAGACAGGGACGCTCGGCATGAGTATTGTCTATGTCTTGACGGAACAGATCCACGGGAATATTTCAATTGAAAATGATAACGGTACACGCGTTGTTCTCGAGTTTTCGCCCGACAATAGAGTAAACTAGACAGATATGAACACGCTGGAGAATATATGTAC
>CAZKZZ010000054.1:0-20015 GCA_964557375.1 uncultured Spirochaetales bacterium
AGAAAACGCTCTTTCAACCGGGTTAGGAATAATAAGCTATCAAGTAGTCCAGGAATTTCTCAACGTCGCACTCCAGAAATTCGAAGTGCCTCTTACTAATGAAGACGCGGCAACCTATCTGCATACGATTTTAGAGCCTCTCTGCAAGATTTATCCGACTATAGAATTATACGAAAGAGGGGGTGGCGGAAGACCGGCCGGGCCGGCCCGGCGGAGGGGACGGAGCCGGAGAAGCCGGCACGAGAAAGCCGGGCTGGAGCCAGGGGGAGACCTCCCCCTCCACCATCTGTAACAAGGTTTGAGGCAGTACAACGCGTAGCACTACGCAGGGGCGCGCTCGACCGGACTTACACCGGGGCGTCGAGGAAGGCGGTGCGGAGCAGTTCCCGGGTGTAGGGGTCCTGGGGGTTGGAGAAGATGTCGCGGGCAGGGCCGCTTTCGACGATTTTGCCGTCCTTCATGATGATGAGGTTGTGGCAGAGGGTTTTTACCACCTTGAGGTCGTGGCTTATGAAAATATAGGTGAGCTCGTATTTTGCCTGGAGTTCTTTGAGGAGCTCGATTACCTGGAACTGGATGGAGCGGTCGAGCGAGGATGTGGGCTCGTCGAGGATGATGAAATCCGGTTTGAGAACGATTGCCCTGGCCAAGGCGATGCGCTGGCGCTGGCCGCCGGAGAACTCATGGGGGTAGCGGCCGCGGGTTTCCGGGTCGAGGCCGACCTCCTTCATGGCCCGGATGATCATCTCTTCACGCTCGCCGGGGGTGCCGACATCGTGTATCTCGAGGCCTTCGCCGATTATTTTTTCTACGGTAAGCCGGGGGCTCAAACTGCCGTACGGGTCCTGGAAGATGATCTGCATGGAACGGCGGTAGGGGCGGACTTCGCTGTCGGAGAGTTTGTGGAGGGGAGTATCTCTAAAATAGATTTCACCCCTGCTGCTTTCGAGCCTGAGGAGCGCCCTGCCCAAGGTCGTCTTGCCCGACCCGCTCTCTCCGACCACGCCTAACGTCTGGCCCCGTCTGACCTCGACAGTAACCCCGTCCACCGCTTTTACATACCCTTTGGTAACGCGCAGGAACCCGCGCTGAATGGGAAACCACACCTTGACCTCTTTGAGTTTTAAGAGCTCTTCTTTGGCCGGGTCCGGCTCGGGCGGCTCTTCGGTCAGTTCCGCCTCGATGAGCTCCCGGGTGTACTCATGCTGGGGATCGGTGAAGATCTGATGTGCGGTACCCTTCTCAACGAGATAGCCGTCCCGCATGACTGCAATCCGGTCGGCAATCCGCTGGACGATCGAAAAATCGTGAGTAATAAAGAGGACGGCCATATCGAGCTCGTCCTTGAGCCTTTTGAGGAGCCGGAGGATCTGGTCCTGAATGGTCACATCGAGCGAGGTGGTCGGCTCGTCCGCTATGAGCAGTTTGGGCCGGTTTATGAGGGCCATGGCGATCATCACCCGCTGCCGCTCGCCGCCTGAGAGCTGGTGGGGGAATGATTTGAGCCGGTCTTCCGGGCTTCGTATTCCGGCCATGGTAAGCCATTCCAGCACTTCGGGGCGGGCCTCATCGAGGGAAATTCCGCGGTGGATGAACAGGGTCTCCGCTATCTGTTTTTCGACGGTGTGGAGGGGGTTTAGGGAGCTCATCGGTTCCTGGAAGATCATCCCGATGTCGTTGCCCCGCACGCGGAGGAGCTCCTCTTCGGGGAGGGCGAGGAGGTCGCGGGTTTGGTGGAAAACTATCGAGCCTTCCGGGTAGACCGCCTGATGGGCGGGGAGAAGGCGGAGGATCGAAGAGGCGGTGACCGTCTTACCAGACCCGCTCTCTCCTACCAGGGCCAGGGTCTCGTTGGGGAGAATATCGAGGTCCACCCCGTGGATGACTTCCCGCAGGTCGGCCCCGTGCCGGAAGGCGACCTTGAGGCCGCGGATCGAGACAAGGGGGTTGGCCGGGCCCTGTTGTACCGGGCTGCTCATTCAGTCCTCCTCATCCCGCCCTCCTCGGGTCGAACGCGTCCCGTACCGCTTCTCCTACGAAGACCAGGAGGGTGAGCATACTGCCCAATACCACGAATGCGGTAATGCCCAGCCAGGGGGCCTGGAGGTTTGCCTTGCCCTGGGCGAGGAGTTCCCCCAGAGAAGGGGAGCCTACCGGCAGACCGAAGCCCAAAAAATCGAGGGACGTGAGGGTGGTAATCGAGCCGCCTAAAATAAACGGCATGAAGGTAAGTGTCGCCACCATTGCGTTGGGAAGAATATGGATGAACATGATCTTGGAATCTTTTAGCCCCATCGCTTTGGCAGCCTGCACGTATTCGAAGTTACGGGCCCTTAAGAACTCCGCTCGGACCACTCCCACCAGGCTCATCCAGCCGAAAAGGAGGGTAATCCCTAAAAGCCACCAGAAGTTGGGCTGGACCACACTGGCGAGGATGATAAGAAGGAACAACGTAGGCATGCCCGACCACACCTCCATGAACCGCTGCCCTAAAATGTCGAGGCGCCCCCCGTAAAATCCCATGACCGCCCCCACGGCCACACCGATAATCGAAGAGAAGATGGTAAGTGTTAATCCGAAGAGGACCGAAATGCGGAACCCGTAGAGGACCCGGGCGAGGACATCCCTCCCCTTGTCGTCTGTACCGAGAGGGTTTTCCTTGGTCGGGGGAGAGGGGGCGGGGCTGGGAAGATCGTAGTTAATCGTATCGTAGCTGAACTTGATAGGCGGCCAGATGATCCACCCCTTCTCCTTGATGAGTTCCTCCACATACGGGTCCCGGTAATCAGCCGCCATCTCGAACTCACCCCCGAACTCGGTCTCGCTGTACTCCTTTACGATGGGAAAAAACAGTTTCCCGTCATGACCGATTACAAGAGGTACGTCGTTTGCCAGCACTTCCGAGAAAAGGCTCAAGATGAACATGGTAAGAAAGATCCAGAAGGAGTAATACCCCCGCCTGTTCCGCTTGAAACGCCTCAGCCGTTCCTGAAAAAGGGCGGATTGGGTGAACGTTTTCCGTCTCCGTTTGTCCTCCCGATGTTCCGACATACCGATGGATTGAGCTGTATTACTTTCTGTAGGTTTGATCTCAAGCATTTCCCGTTACTGCCCCTGTATCTGTCGTGATTCGAAATCGATCCGCGGATCCACAATGGTGTAGGTGAGATCACTTACCAGATTCAACACCAAACCGAGAAGAGTAAAGATATAAAGTGTTCCGAACATGACGGTGTAATCCCGCTGCATGGTCGCTTCGAACCCGAGCAGGCCCAGCCCTTCCAGCGAAAAGATAACTTCGATGAGAAGAGACCCGGTAAAAAACATGCTGATAAACGCCGACGGAAATCCGGCAATGATCAGCAGCATGGCGTTGCGGAACACATGCTTGGAGAGGATCCGCTTCTCCGTACACCCTTTGGCCCGCGCGGTCATAACGTACTGCTTGTTTATCTCATCAAGGAAAGAGTTCTTGGTGAGCATGGTAAGGGTTGCAAACCCGCCGATTACCATAGCCAGCACGGGCAGGGCGAGATGGTGAAAGTAGTCCCCGATTTTTGCAAAAAAGGAGAGGTCGGCCCAATTATCTGAGATCAGCCCCCGGAGCGGGAACCAGTTGAGGAACGTCCCCCCGGCAAACAGGATAATAAGCAGTATGGCAAAAAGGAACGTGGGGATGGCGTTTCCGACAATGACCGCTGTAGATGTCCACACATCGAACCTGCTCCCGTTTCGCACCGCCTTCCGGATACCGAGAGGAATTGAGACGAGGTAGATGATCAGTGTACTCCAGATCCCTAATGAAACCGATACGGGGAGCCGTTCGATGATCAGCCTTATGACCGATTTTCCGCGGAAGAGGCTCTCCCCGAAATCGAAGACGATATAACTCTTGAGCATGTTGAAGTAGCGGATGTGAAGCGGTTTGTCGAACCCGAACCGTTTCTCGATCTCGGCGATTACCTCCGGGTCGAGGCCCCGTGCCCCCCGGTAGCCGGTACCGCCGCCTTCGTCCACTCCACCGCCGGAGCTGTCGATATCTTCGCCCCCGTCAAAGGTCCCCCCGCTGCCTACTTCCTGCTGTCCCTGTCCGGAGATCCGCTCCATGATCATGTTGCTTCCGATCCCGCTCATCCGGGCGACCATCTGGTCTACCGGGCCGCCCGGGGCTATCTGGACGATAAAGAAGTTTATGGTGATGATGGCAAAGAGCGTGGGGATAATCAGTAATATTCTGCGTATTATGTAGGCGCCCATCGATTGTTACGTTTTCATCGCCGACTCATCATTCCGTGGACCACCAGGTGTTGATGCCCAGAGCGTATTTCGGGCGCACCGCAGGCCGGTCGAATTTGTTCCAGTACGAAACCCGAAACGCCGAAATGTGCCACTGGGGAACGACATAGTGGTTCCAGGTAAGCACGCGGTCGAGAGCACGCCCCCAATGGAGCAGCGCCTGCTCGTCTTCCTGCCGTTTCTCGATCCCTTCGATGAGATAATCCACCGCTTCGTCCTGCACGCCTGCCGTATTGTAGGTGAAGTCCATGTAGTCGCTGTGCCAGACGATTTTGAGATCGGTATCCGGATAGAAGTTGGCACTGTAGCCTCCGGATATCATATCGAAGTCCCGCTCCCGGAGCCTGTTGGTGAATTGGGTCGTATCCACAATCCGGATGTTCATGGTAACGCCGAGCCGCTCTAAGTTCTTCTGAAACGGAATTGCCACCCGTTCCATTGAAGGGCTGTAGAGAAGCAGTTCGAACTCCATGGGCTCGCCCGTGCGGGTGTTGACCAGTTTCCGGTCTCTGATTTCCCAGCCCGCCTGCCGGAGCAGCTGCAGGGCCTGCCTCATCTGGGGACGGATATTTCCCGATCCATCGGTTTTCGGCGGCTGAAACTCTTTGGTAAACACTTCGGGAGGGATTTTGTCCTTTATAGGCTGGAGAATCCGCCTCTCTTCTGCAGAGGGGAGTCCTTTCGCCTCGTATTTGGTGTTCTGGAAATAACTGCGGGTGCGGGTGTACTGTCCGTAAAAGAGGTTTTTGTTCATCCACTCGAAGTCGAAAACGTAGGTGAGCGCTTCTCTTACGCGCCGGTCTTCGAACATGGGACGCTGGATATTGTACACGAACGCCTGCATGGGCTGGGGGATGTCGTGGGGGATCTCCTCTTTGATGATTTCTCCGGAGTCGAACTTGGGTCCTTCATACATCGTGGCCCAGTTCTTGGAGATGTTCTCCTGTCTGAAGTCATACTCTCCCGCTTTAAACGCTTCGAAGGCGACATTCTGGTCCCGGTAGTAGTCGTAGCGCATATAATCGAAGTTGTTCTGCCCTTTGTTGACGGGGATGTCGGCCGCCCAGTAATCTTCGACACGCTCGTAGACCACGTATTGACCGATTTTATAATCCGAGATGGTATAGGCGGATGAGCCGAGAGGGACCTCGGTAAGCGGTTCGGTAAAATCCCTGGTTTCCCAGAAATGCTTGGGGATGATCCTGTTGCCGGCGAGGGCCATGAGCATTTCCTTACTCCCCTCTGCAAGAGAAAACCGCACCCGGTAGCGGTCGAGTGCTCTTACATCTTCGACGGCGCTGAAGTACTGTTTGAACTGGGGTACGCCGAACTCGAAAAAGGTGTTAAACGAGTAGACCACATCTTCCGCGGTAATGGGCTCACCGTCCTGAAACCGGGCGTCCGGATTGATGTGAAAAATGACCCAGGTGTAGTCGTCGGGGTATTGGATCTTCTCGGCTATCAGTGGGTAGAGAACGTCCACCTCATCATCACTTCCTACCATCAGGGTATCGTAGATATCTCTGCTCCCTACAGCAGCAACACCTCGCTGGGCAAACCGGTGAAAGTTATCGTATGTGCCGATCGAATGCATCCGCAGGGTGCCCCCTTTCGGCGCGTTGGGATTGACGTAGTCGAAATGGGTAAAACCTTCATCGTACTTCGGCTCTCCTTGGAGTGCTATGGAGCGGGCAACCGTTACTTCCGCCCAGCCCGTCCCTGCAGCAGCGAAGAGGACCGCAAGTGCCAAAAAAATAAACGGTAATCGGTATTTCATAATTCCCTCCCTGTTTTTAAAAACATACGGAAAAGCTCATCTTTAGTCAACGGAATATCGTCCGTAGTGCCTCAAACCTTGTTGCACGGATAAACCGCATTACCTGCAAGGCATCGGCTGCGGAGGAGTCGGGACAATACCCCACCTCCCGCGCGCACCGGACCGCGTCGGCTATCATGTTGGTAAAATAGCCTGTCTTTTCGATAACCGGGGTCTCGTCCGGGAGAAGTGAGCGGTACCCTTCGTAAAAGGGGCTTTCCACACTTTTTTCAAAGCTCAATACACCGTTTCCCACCCGTACTCTCCCCCGCTCAAAACTTATCTCGGTCTCGAAGACGAGATGGTCCCTTCCCGCTCCCGTTTCGACGACGACCGGTATCTCCCCCGCCCTGCCGAATAAAAAAGCGGACCCCTGGTTCGAACGGAGCGTTCCAAAGCGGCGGGAGAGGCGCAGAGGGCTGCTGTTAGAGGGCCCGGCTGCCAGGAGAAAATTGATGATATCCACCAGATGGGTCCCGTCGTGGAGAAGCATGTCTTTGAGGCGGGTCGTCCTGCCGAAGTAGAGGGCAGTCCGTACGGCCAGGACTTCACCGTAGCGGCGGTCCGCGATCAAACCCCGGACCGCCCGGTAATCGGCCGAATACCGCCGTTCGTGGTTTACGAGCACTTTCGTCCTTCCGGATCTGTGGATTCTTTCGATTTTTCGTGCGTCCCGCAGGGTCTCTGCAACCGGTTTCTCACAAATGACGACGGGGACCCCTGCAGCTGCTGCCCTTTTTACCATATAGTGATGAGATTCGGGGTAAGTCGCGACTACGAGAATATCGGGAACAGCAGCATCGAGGAGCCGGTCGATATGGTCGAAGACCTGTGGTGCCGGACCGTGTCCTCCCCAATCTTCCATAAACAGGCGGCGTGCTTCACCGTCACGGTCACAACCACTTATAAGGTTGCAGTCGGGGTTTTCCGTGATCGCACCGATATGGGTGCACGGTTTCTCCCGCAGTGCATCCTTCTCGAGAGTGGAAGCAATTCTTCCTAAACCCACGACACTGCACCGGAGGGGGCGTGGGTTGCCGGGGCGGTTGTCAACGGAGCGGGGGCGGCCGGGGTTGGGATTGCCGGGGCGGGGCTTACCGGGGCGTGGGTTGCCGAGAACCATCTCAGCCCTCCGGTTGGTAAACAGAGATCCGGTCGCGTCCTTCCCGTTTCGAGTGGTACAAGGCCTTGTCCGCTTTACCTGTGAGGCTCTCCAGTGTATCGTCCTCACTATACCCGGCTATACCGATACTCAGAGTAATCGGTTCTCCACGATTGAGCTCCATAAGCCGGTTGTTTTCATTGATCATTCTCCGCAGGCGCTCTGCTGTCTGGACTGCTTCGTCAGTGTCACACTCGAAGAGCAGGACGAACTCGTCACCGCCCCACCTCGCCAGCATATCATCCGGGCGAATATTCTCCTGCATCATCCTCGAGACTTCCTTTAGTACATCATCTCCTGCCTGATGTCCTTCGGTATCATTTATTTCTTTAAACTTGTCGATATCGACGATGGTAAGCGAGACCGGGGTGCCATAGCGGAAAAACCGATACGCCGTTTTCCTGAACTGGTTCTCGAAAGCCCTCCGGTTAGGAACATTGGTCAATCCGTCGGTGACGACCAGATATTCGAGCCTGCGCTGAAAATAGCCGATCGTAACACCGCTTATCGCAACAATGACCGCCGAGGTAAGCAGGCCGATAAGGATCGTACGCCACATCGTCTTGCGTGCGGCCCCGAGTGCAGCCGCTTCATCCTGTTCAACAATGAGAAACCAGTCCATCTCCTCGATGTAGCGGGAGGTCACCAGCACCGTCCCGTTATCACCCTGATAATGTGCATCGATCGGCCCTTCCCCTATCTGGAGCAGAACCGTTGCCACCTCTTCAATACCGGGTTTTCTCAGTACGGATATTTCTTCTATCATTGATTCTTCTGAGTGGGCCTGGATTAATCCATTCCGGTCGACAAGGAAGATCCTGCGGTTGTATTTTTCCTGTTTGGACTCGAGCAGGCCCGAGAAGTTGGCCATCCGGAGCCCCACTCCGGTGACTCCGAGCAGGTTTCCCTCATAATCCTCGAGCCTGTAATTGATGAATATGGTAAGCGCGTGATCGGCCGCTTCATCAGTGTCGACATCGAGTTCGTATTCTTTCTCTTTAGCAATAAACGTGTAGTACCACACATCGTGGTCATCCTCCGGACTGATCTGCTTGAGGATACCGTCATAATGATAGTAGTTCTTGGTATTCTCGGAGATAAAAAAAGCACTAAAATAGCCGTACCGGTCATGGATCTCAGCGAGGTACTGGATAATCTCCGACACATCTTTCTCACCCCGCAGCGCCCAATTTATCAGAAAAGAATCGGTTGCCATGAGGGATGCTACATGGATCGGCGGGGAGATTTCACGAAGGATTTCGGAATAAATATTTTCCCTCATCAGGGGCAGAGATGAGGAGACGATCTCTCGCCGGACCGAGCGCTCAGTCGTGCGGAAATTGAAATAGCTCACCGATATAAAAGAGACCACGAGAATAACACTCAGTATGAACATCAAACGAAACTTATGAGATATAATCATACCTTAGTTATAGTATCGGAATAGAGAAGGTGGAACAATGAGCGGAAAACAATTATATTAGAAAAACTATTGTGAAAAAAGAACGGTCATCTATTATTAGAGAATACAGGACTCTCATCCCCTATTTCAAGCGATACCGCTGGTTTTATATTGTAGGCATTGTCTGTCTTCTTATCACAAGCGGCGGCCAGCTTGTTATCCCGCAGTTTATCCGGATCGCAGTCGATACGATCGTCTCCGGGAGCTTTATTCTCAAGACAGTAGGGATGACCATGCTCCAGCTTTTAGGTGTGGCCCTCGTTATTGCCGCGGCCCGCTTCGGATGGCGCCACTTTCTCTTCGGTGCCTCCCGGAGGATCGAAAAAGAACTGCGGGAGGACCTTTTCACACATCTCCTTACCCTCTCTCCGAGTTTTTACGGGCAGAACAGTACCGGAGACATCATGGCCCGGGCAACGAACGATATGCGTTCGATCCGCATGGCAACGGGGATGGCACTGGTAGCATTTATAGACGGTTTGTTCATGACGCTTGCCATTCTTCTCATTTTATTCGCGCAGAACCCGCGCCTTGCACTTATCACCGTCGTTCCCCTCCCTCTGATCGCCATAATGGTAATCAGTGTGGGGAGAATAATCGGGGGTTTGTTCAAGAAGGTCCAGGAAGGATTTTCGCTTCTCAGCGAGCAGGGACGGGAGTCGATTTCCGGAATCAGGGTAATCAAGACGTTCGTCAAAGAGAGCTACTTTCTCCGCCGGTTCGAAGAGGCGAATGAAAACTACAAGCAGCGGAACATGGCTTACATCAAGCTCTACGGTCTGTTCATGCCGATCGTCACCTTTCTCTCCGGGCTTACGACCCTGCTGCTCCTTCGCTTCGGAGGGGAGCTCGTAATTCTCGGCAGTATTTCCCCGGGGGAGTTTGTGGCGACCCTCAACTATCTGCAGATGCTCATCTGGCCCATGCTCGGGGTAGGGTTTACCATCAATATGCTCGCCCGCGGGGCGGCCTCACTTGGAAGAATCAACCAGTATCTCTCCCATCCTCCTGAGATCACCTCACCCCACAGCCCGATCGAGGAGATTTCCGACCGGACGATTACGGTAGAAGGGCTCTCCTTCACTTATCCCGGGACCGAAACAGAAGTACTAAAAGACATCTCGCTCGAGATTAGGGAGGGTTCTTTTGTGGGGATTCTCGGGAAAACCGGTGCCGGAAAAACGACCCTTATCAATGTGTTCAACCGCCTGCTCGACCCACCAGAGGGAACGGTAAAAATGGGCGGCAGCGATGTCCGCATGTACGACCTGCACCTCCTGCGCAGACAGTTCGGGTTTGTTCCTCAAGATACGTTTCTCTTCTCCGCCACGGTAAAGGAGAACTTGGGGTACGCGCTCGAAAACCCCCACGATGATAACCTGATGCGGGTAGCGGAGATCTCGACTATAAACAGGGATGTAGCGGACTTCCCCGACCAGTGGGAGACCGAAGTGGGCGAACGGGGAGTAACACTCTCCGGAGGCCAAAAACAGCGCATTGCAATTTCACGCGCCCTGGCCACAGTTCCGCCCATTCTCGTCTTCGACGATGCACTCTCCGCTGTTGATACGGAATCAGAAGAGAAGATACTCGATGAACTGCTCGAATACCGGAAGGGACGCACCAATATCGTCATTTCCCACCGGGTCTCCACCCTGATGCGGGCCGATAAAATCTTCGTACTCGAGGACGGTAAGGTAGTACAGCACGGGACCCATGAGTGTCTTATAGAAGAGGAGGGGTTTTATCGGGAAATCTTTAACCTCCAGAAACTCGAAGAGCAGACTGTAACCGAACCGCCCGCTAAGGAGGAGGGTTTCTGTGAGTGATCAGTACCGGGAAGATGACAAAATCATCGCCAGCTATGATCCGGAAATCATCAAACGGCTGTTCTCCTTTCTGCGCTCTCACTGGCTTCCGTTTGCGGTTGCCCTGTTCGCCCTGGTTATCACCTCCGCTGCCGAGCTGGGTATGCCGGTCATCGTCCAGCGGGGGGTGGACCAAAATCTTATCACCAACTACGTGCGGATACCGGCTGATGTCGCGGAAGAGCCGGGCGATGGCCGTGAAACCGGTGACGGTGTTACGGAAAACAGCAAAGAAGATGAGCTCGAGGCTGCCCTTCAAAAACTGCGCGAGAAAGTAAATTTTTCGGATCAGCCCGCGATCGGAGAGTATTATTATATCCTCGACAGTAACCTGACCTTTCTCTCCAGTGTAGAACGGGACAGCTTGGAAGAGGTCGGCCTTTTAAGCCGCGAGCAGTACTACATCTTCCCCCTCGATGAAAAAACCACTCGGATAGTAGAATCAAGACAGGCCTTGTTCGACACCGGTGAACAGTACGGGTCCATTCTCCGCAGTGATCTCTCCCGGCTCGACCGGGAAGAGCTCAGGGAGCTCCGTCACACCGACATCGAGGGTATTAAAACAAAAATCGGTTTTTTCTTCGTCCTCTTAGGAGCGATTCTCATATTCATGTTCTTAGAACTGGTGCTGATGGCGCTTACCGGACAGGGGATCATGAAAGATCTCCGCACCAAGCTGTATCATCACATCATTAACCAATCCCTTCGTTTTTTGAATACCAAACCGGTGGGCACCCTGGTAACGAGGCTTACCAACGATGTCGAGACGATAAATGAGCTCTTTACCCAGGTGCTGGCAAATCTGCTAAAAAACGTGGTGATGATGATCGGAGTCATCGTAACCCTCTTTCTCATCGACCCGCTCTTAGCAGGGGTGACCATGCTCACCCTCCCCCCGGTCGTAATCGTAACAACGATCTTTCGAAAACGTGCGCGGGACGCGTTTCGCAACGTGCGCCGCTGGATATCCAGGGTAAACGGATTTCTCTCAGAGCACATCTCCGGCATGCCTGTAGTGCAAATGTTCGTCCAGGAGAAACGCACCAACCGGGAGTTCGACGAGAAGAACACAGCCCTCATGAAAGCGAACCTCGGGGAGATGTACGTCTTTGCGGTGTTCCGCCCTCTGATCGATCTGCTTTCTTCGGTCTCTATTGCCGTGATTATCTATTTCGGCGCCTTCTTTCTCTTAAACGGCGTGGTCTCTTTAGGGGTGCTGGTCGCGTTTATCGATTTGATCCGGCGGTTCTACCGGCAGCTTATGCAGATCTCGGAGCGGTTCGTGATCGTCCAGAGCGCGCTGGCCGGAAGTGAGCGGGTATTTTCTCTGTTAGACGAAGACGACCGTATCCCCCAGAGAGGAGACAAACAGCTGCCCCGGCCGCTTACAGGAGAGGTGGTATTCGATACGGTGTGGTTTTCCTACAAAGAGGACCAGCCGGTAATAAAAGATTTAAGTTTCAGGGTAAACCCGGGGGAGACTGTGGCCATCGTCGGGTACACCGGTGCCGGTAAAACCACGATCGCAACTCTTTTGGCCCGGCTCTGGGACATCGACTCCGGCTCTATTACCGTCGACGGAGCGGATATCCGGGAAGTCCCCCTGGCAGACCTTCGCGAAGAGATCCAGACCATTCAGCAGGACGTATTTCTCTTCCGCGATACAATAGAAGAGAACATCCGGCTCGGGGCGGACATCACCCAGGAGCAGATCGAAGATGCGGCAAAAGCGGTGCAGGCCCACCGGTTCGTGACCGCCATGCCTGAGGGGTATAAGACGATGCTCGATGAGAACGCCTCCAACATCTCTACGGGACAGCGCCAGCTCCTCTCTTTTGCCCGGGTCATCGCCCATGACCCGAGAATCATCATCCTCGATGAGGCCACTTCGAGCATCGACACGGAGACCGAAAAACTGATCCAGGAGGCACTCCAGGTAGTGCTCGAGGGCCGGACCTCACTGGTTATCGCCCACCGGCTCTCTACGATAAAGAACGCGGACCGCATCCTCGTTCTCTCCGGAGGCATGCTGGTTGAAGAAGGGAACCACAGCGAACTCATCGCGGAGCGGGGACTCTACTACAACCTCTACAAACTGCAGTACGCGGGGAGTGAAGAAAGCGTGATCTGAGATCTCCCCCCGCCCGTACTTACTCTTTCGGCTCGATGGAAATGATTCGCAGGATACTGGGTACGACAAAAAGAGTCAGCAGTGTAGAGATGAAAAGCCCGCCGGAGACGGCGATTCCCAACGGTTTGATGATATTCGACCCCTCACCCATACCGATCGCGATAGGAAGCATCCCCAGCACAGTGGTCAGGGTCGTGATGATGATGGGGGTAAACCGGATTCCTGCAATCTCGATAAGCGTATCGAGACGTTCCTGTTTGCCGCGCGGCGGCGCAGACTTTAGAGACTGAAGATAAAAATCAATCATAATGATTGCATTGTTTACCACAATTCCGCTCAAAAGGATTGCACCGAGGAGTGAGTTGAGCGAGAGGGTCGAATTGAATACAAAGAGACTGAAAATAAGGCCCAATATCCCCAACGGAATGGTCACCAGTATCACCAGCGGCACTTTAAGGCTATTGAATTGAAACGAGAGTAACAGATAGATGAGTGCAACTGATACCCCGAGGGCGACAAACAGAGAGCGGATCGCATCATCCATCTCCGCCTGAGGGTTCTCATAAACCAGAGAATAGCCCGCCGGAAGGTCGAGCTTTTCCTCGAGCGCGGTCTGCACCTGGGCCTCGAACTCATCCCGTTTTACCGCGGCCGTTCCCGGCGGCATTGCTCCGTACACCCTGTAGATGGGCTCCCCGTTTTCTGAGACGATTTCGGATACACTCTGTGCTTCCCTGAAATCAAAAAAATGTTTGAGAGGGACTGTACTCTGATTGTAGGGGAGGAGAAAGTTTTCGAGGTTGTGCCTCCCTTCTACCAGGGCATCGGGATACTGAGCAGACGCTTCTACGGTAGAGCCCTCATAATCGAACTCCACCGAGCCCGTCCCCCGCAGAATCCGTCGTACCAGTGAAATGAGACTGTTTTCGGTGTAACCGGGGACAGTCCCCAACGTATCATTACGGGCCGAGAGCAGGAGTTCATCGGTAAAACCGGTAGACGGATTGGTAAAGACCCACCCGTAGAGTTCCATATCATTGACAATATCTCTTGCCTGCTCGAGGATTTTTACTTTTTCCGCTTCATCTTCCCCCTGCACATTGATCTGCAGGTCCAGCGTACGGGGAAGCGGGAGCTGGGCCGGGTCCCACTTGAGAATATGGTAGTACCAGGTATTATCAGTTACGAACAGCCGCTGGAGCTCTCCCATCACATAATCCGCGTCCCGGGTGTCCTCGAGGAGGACGAAAAACCTGTTGAAAAAACCGCGGACCTCGGCATAGGTACTCTCAACGTACTCTCCGACCGCCTCCTGGATCTTCCGTTCCATTTGAGGGAGTACATCTTCTATGATCTCCTCACTTTCGATCGGTGTGGCCCGGCGCATGAAAATGACCAGTCTGTCGCTCGAAGGCGGGGAGATGATCTCTTTTGGAATGAGAGGCAGAATCACCAATACGGCAAACAGGAAAAGCCCTGACACGGCCCCGAGAAGTATCACCGGGGCGGCCCTGCGGGAGAGGAGCCGTGATAATACACGCATATAGAAGCGGACCATCCGATGGATGACCGGAACGGAAACACGCTTTAACCCGGTAAGCCTCTCACCGTACTGCAGTTCATCCGGGCTTTCGCCTCCGGAGACACCCTGCCGGAGTGTGTTTCCTCTCGCCTCTCTGCGGTTTACGACAAAGGCCACCAGCGGTACGAGGGTTAATGCAACGATCATTGAAAACACCAGGGCAAAAATGACCACCTTTGCCTGATCCCCCAAAATTGCATTTGTAAGCGGTGCGGTAAACGGTATGGGAAGGAAGACTAAAATCGAGGTGAGGATCGAAGCGATGACCGGAGAACGGACCTGGCCGACCGCCCGGGTTATAATGTCCTTGAGATGTTCTGTGTCCCGTAACGGCTTCTCCGCGATTCGTATACGGTGGATGTTCTCCATGACCACGATCGAAGAATCCACCACCATGCCGACGGCCAGGGCCATCCCCCCGAGACTGATGAGATTGAGACTGACATCGAATGCATACATGAGGATGAATGAGAGAATCAGTGTTACCGGCAGAGAAATGCCGATGAGAAGTGTATTTTTAAACTCTCCTAAGGCGAGAAGCACTACCAGCATGGCCAGAGCGGCACCTAACAGTGCGGCCTTGACCACACTGCTTATCGAGCGGTCGATGTACTCGGCTGGATCGAGATAGGTGGTAATCGTAGCATCATCGGGAAGAACTCCTTCTTCACGTCCGGCCTCTAAAACACGGACGACCTCTTCCGACATCATTTTTATATTGCCGCCGTCTATGGGGGTAGCAATGATCTGCACCCCGCGCCTTCCGTCCATGATGAAGGTTTGACGGGGAATTACATACCGGATATCGATATCCGCGACATCCTGCAGGCGGACCTCTACATTCCCTCGCCGTGTGACAGGTATCTCACCCACCTCAAATAGAGATTTTATCCCCCTTGTATAGCGCACACTGTAATCGGTGTCCCCCTCTTCGAGGCTCCCGATGGATTCGGGAAGATAGCCCGCCCTCAGTGCACTGTCTACTTCCTGAATGGTAAGCCCGTAACTCAAGAGGGCAATCTGGTCCAGCGTGATGGTTATCTCGAGATCTTCTATATTGAAAATCTCGATCACCTCAACATCCTGGACCTGATTCAGCTTCGGCTCGACCGCGGTTTTGAGTGTCTTATAGAGATCTTCCGGACTTGCCTTCCCGGATGTGATTCCTACCATCAAGTAGCCCGCATTCTCGCCGCTGAAAAACCGTACCCGGTAATCATCCCGAAAATCCTGCGGCAGCTGGTTCTTGATAGTGTTCATGGCCGATTCGACATCCGCCTTCGCCTCTTCGGCGTCCACATCCCAGTCGAATGTCATGCTGAAATTGCTCTGATCACTGCCGTACTGCACCTCCAGGATATCTACTCCTTCTATCGCGAGAAGCTGCGATTCGATCGCTTCCGCGTACTCTTTTGCAAAATCGACCGGAGAGTATCCGGGATGATTGATGCTGGTCCTCACCCGGGGACGATTGGTCCTCGGATAGAGCTGTACCGGCAATCTGAATAGAAGGACGAGCCCGAGCGTGCAGAGAAGGACAAACAGAAGGATGAATCCCGTTCTTTTTTGGAAAATAAACCTAAGCATCGATTGACATACCCTCTCGTTCCCTTCCGGTAGGCAGGGTCAGATACCGCTCCCCTTCTGCCAGGCCTTCCTCGATCTTGACCATATCTCCGAATGAAGGGCCTGCTTTTACCTCCCGTGCCTCCAATTTATTTTCATCATTTACAACCCAGAGAAAAAACGAGCCGTACCTGCGCACCAGAACGTCGCGGTTTACGAATATTCCCCGTTCTCTGTCGACAGGGAGGTCTACCAAAACGTACTCTCCCACCTGGGTTGCCCGTGTATTCGGAAACTCGAAAATCAAAAAGAAGAGACCGGTATCGTAGTCGGGTTCCGGCGATCGTCCGGTGAGAAATCCGGTTATGGTTTTTCCGTCAACAGTACGTCCGGTAATCTCTTCTCCCACGCTCACCTTAAACGCGTCCTTATCACTGATGCTGGCTTCGAGCACGTATTCTTCAGTGCCGATAACCGTCACCGCCTTCTCCCCCTCTCGTATTTCATCCCGCTCTCCAACCGAGACTTCGGAGACAATGCCCGATATCCGGGCGGTGACCACAGCAGGTTTATAGCTTCCGGTAACAACGTCCCGTTCAATACTGACCAGTCCATCCCCCGCCTCCACGCTGCTGCCCTCCCTGACAAAGACAGACTGAATAAAGCCGGAAGCGGTTGCAAGATGCTCTACCCTGGTTTTAGGACGGAGCCGCCCTCCCGCAGCTATGGTCCGGTATTGTTCGGTCATCTCGGCAGCGGCAACCGGCAGTTCTCTTCTGCCCCCAGACGCACCATCGCCTTCTTCCGCAGGTCTTCCCCCTCTTCCCTGTCCGCCCTGTTGAGCGTGAAGTCCGGAAACGGTAGCGAAAACAAGAAACATTATTATGGTTTTAAGTTTTATTTGCATGCTTTACTCCTCGAGGAAGGCGCCGGGCCCGATGCCGAACTCCTGCAAAATGGAAAGAAGGGCTGCTCCGTATTGATGATGCATTTTTGCCGCGTTCAATTCCGTCATTCGAAAATCAATAAAATCGAGCAATAATTGATCCTCAGTTATAAACCCTTCTTTATGCAGCTGCTGCGCCTGCTCGTACTGTTCCCGTGCCTCCTCCATATCGATGAGAGAAATTTCGTAGTCTATTTTCGCTATCTCTCTCCGGTTTAATGCCTTTTCTGAAGCTATCAATGAGTTTCGTGCCGCCTGCTCCAGCTCGAGCTCGGCAAGAAGCCGGCCCCTCTTACGGGCTTCTGCCGCGATCGAACGTTCCCCCCGGTCGAAGAGTGTTATGTCGAAGCTCACTGAAAGGCTCCAGTCAACGGCGTCTCGCTCCAGGTCATAGGAGAGAGCTGCCGAGAAGGACGGATTGGGGAGGAAGGGAAGAAACCACGACGCCGCCTTCCGTTCGGCAGCTTCGAGAGAGAGTCTGAGCGCTTCCAGATTTTTCTTTTCAGGCGGTGACGTAATGCTTTCGGAAATCAATCTCTCATACCGTGGGACGAGGCTTTCCATTTTATTCTGGAGAATGGATGCTTCTTCTGCCGGTATTCGGGGACCTTCGGCTGATAGTTCATGAAGTGCTGATTCGGAGGAGAGCAGTTCTTTTCGTATGACATACCACTGCCGTTTGAGCTCTCTTCTGCTCCGCTCATCACGGCTCTCTTCCAGGAGGAATTGGAGTGTCCCGGCATGTTCTTCCTGAAGAGCCTTGATTTGCCAATAATAGGTGCGATCAAAGATATCATTTACCAGGTCGATCCAGACTGCCATCTTCGTCGATTCCACTTTGTGCTCGAGAGAGATAGCTTCTGCCCTGGCTTCGAAGAGCTCCGGTTTCGTTTCTACAAAAAGTTTCCTGCTCACCGACAGTTCCGGGACCCGGATTTCACTGCCGGACTCGTCACTCCAGACAAAAGGTAGTGAAACGGATATATCGGTACCGAAGACGTTCATTAAACTGGCTTCGAGGGAGATGCCGAACGGCTGTATCCGGCCGTTCGCCAGAGAGATCCGCCCGCTCGAACCGCCCTGATACGCGGACGTACTCACATTGAGATAAGGAAGAAACACCCGCTCTTTCTGTTTTACGGTAAGGCGGGCCTGCTCGAGCTGGAAAAGGGCCCGCTGATATTCGAGGTCACGATCGAGCCGTTTTTCGAAAATCTCAGCTGCCGAAACATCGGACTGCTGGGAGCTGGATTGGGCCTGAAGAGCAGCTGTAAGCAGGAGAAAACCGAGAACGATAAGGAGAGCGGACCCTTTATGTTTCAATGAAACACCGCCTCCAGTCCGGAAGCCTCATACGCACCGGTCGAGACAGCAGCTGTAAGAAGGAGGGTGAAATACCTGGCCACTGCTTCTGTGCGGGTCTTACGGGCTGTGAGCATGTTTATCCGGCCGCGGTCGACTTCACCGGCTGCAAGATCGCCCCGCTCGAACCTGATGCTGGTATCCTCGAGTTTACGGTTTTCCAATTCCAGTTTCCGGTCCGCAGCCTCTATCCGGCGCCTGGCGGATTCAAGTGAGAAGACCAATTCCCGGTATCCGCTCCGGCTCTCGAACAGTACAGCATCTACTGCAAGCCGGGCCTGTTCGACTGCTATATCCGCCTTTTGCTTTTCTACTGTCGACGCGCTTGCAGAAAGAAGGTCTCTTCTCAAAAGTGATAGCTGTAACTCTTTTTCTTCTCTGACCACTGCATAATCGTGTTCGATCCATTCCGCCTCAGTTGGTTTCCGGGAAGGGAGGAAACTGATGTCAAAAAGTGTGGAGTTCAATTGGGTCCCGGTGGTGAAGATATAATCGCGCTCTGCCTCTTCTAGTGTACGGCGTGCCTGCAGAAGGTCTGCCTCTGCGTCCTGATAGTCTATTCGGGCCGCATCGACCTCGTAGTCCGAAATACGGCCTTCCCGGAAAAGCCGCTCAGACCGGTCTTTGGTCTCCTCAGCAATTGAGTACTGCAATTCAGCTATACGGAGGTCGTTTTCAGCAGTAACTGCTGTCACTGCCGCATCAAGAATGCTCACGAATGAGGCTACACGCTTCTGTCTAAGATTGACACGTTTTGTAAGATAGGTAATTTCCACTGTAAGCTGTTGTTCTTCATTCCGAGCTTCGATAAGTCCTTTCTTTTTTTCCAGTTCAGCGAGCCGTGCTTCGTACTCCGCTTGTCTCATATCCGTATTGTACTCTGCTGCCTGTACAAGCCACCCGGCAAAGTCATCCCCAGATACCGAAGAGGGAAAAAGGAAATGGGCGGTCACAGCCGAAATCAATACAAAAGATAATGCTGTAAGAGGCAGTGATTTGATCAAGTAGATGAGCTCCACACGTTTTTCAAATCATCATATGCAATACCATAGACGAGGTCAATATATGGGGGATTTTCGGAGTTGTCCCAACGGTCTTGTTTGATTATGTTTATACTATGGAACATGTAGTAATTACCGGCGGGAGCCGGGGCATAGGCTTTGCACTGGCGGAGGAGTTTCTAAAGCGCGGCTATCGGGTGACGATTACCGGCACCTCAGGGGCTTCCGTCCACGGAGCATTGAGCGAACTTTCCCGGGAGTATAAAAACATCCACGGAGCGGTCTGTGATGTACGCGATCCGGAATCGGTCGAAGAGGTGTGGGAGCAGGCAAAAGAGACCGGCGGGACCGTTGATATCTGGATAAACAACGCCGGAGTAAACCAGCCTGATGAATACCTCTGGAACGTTTCTGAAAAAGACACGACGGCAGTAATCGAAACCAATATTACCGGTGTGATAAACGGCTGCAGAACAGCTGTGCGCGGCATGCTCAAACAAGAAGCTGGAAGAATATATAACATGGAAGGATTCGGGTCAAACGGCATGACCCGCCCCCGCATCATCCTCTATGGTGTTACAAAAAGGGCGGTACGCTATCTTACCCGCGGCCTTGCCAAAGAGACTGCAGGGACCGGAGTGCTGATCGGTGCTCTGAGCCCGGGGATGGTGCCGACCGATCTTCTCTTGGGGCCGGTGCGCAAGAACTCAGAGACTATGGAGCGTTTTAAGAAGATCGTTAACATCCTCGGGGACACTGCAGAAAACACGGCCCTTTTTCTCGTAGACCGGATCGAAAAGGACAAGAAAAACGGTTCGAGAAT
>CAZKZZ010000055.1:0-19752 GCA_964557375.1 uncultured Spirochaetales bacterium
ATCATTTGCACTCGACTGTATCGAAGTTTTCGGTCTGTAGCACAGATGGAATGAGTATAGCTAACGGAAGAGAAACTGCCAATCCACCCCGGTTTCAACACTTTCGCCCGAGGCTGCGGTAAAAACCGCCTTCCCTTCTTCGAACCGGACATCTGCAACCCGGTCGAATGATTCGGGAATTTTTACTACCCCCTGGATATAGTTGATTACCGTCTGCTTCTTCGAAGTCAACTCGATGACTGTGGGAATACCCCGCTCATTAACCGGATTACGCCCCGCACTCGGAACGAGTCCGTCGGCAAGCAAACTGCACACATCCTCCAATCCGATACACCGGTTCCGGCCGCTCCAGGGCGGCATGTGCCGGCCGCCGTTCGCCATCCAGAAAACCGTAGCAGGCAGAACCGATGCATCTTTGAGAGAAAACCAGAGGTATCCCTTCGAGGGGACTGAAGCCGTAGTCCAGGCGAGGCTCTCAGGCGGAGTATTACCTGTGCGATCAGAATAGACCCCGATCACATCCATAAACCCTTTCCGTGCCGGAAACAGTGAACAGTCGGTGTACGGCACAGCTTTCCAGATCGTCGGTACTTTTGACAGGTCGGAGAATTCCTCATCCGGTGCAATAGAATAATATTCCTTATCCCCGGCGAAACAGTCCTTCGGCCGTGAACTGGTAAGCCCAAAGCGGACCGGACTTGTTGCAATCCGCATGCTTCCTTCTTCTTCCGGGACAGCTAAGGTGGCATGATGCCCGAGCGACATGGGTCCTGTAAATCCTTCCAGTGTATGTCTGATATAGAGCACATTGTGTCCCTCAATCAAACGGAACTGCTTGGTCACCATACCGGGGCGGCCCTTCTTCTCCGCATCTTTTCCGGTTTCCATAAAAAGTGTGACGACTGTTTCATTATCTGTCCGGTCTAGCCGTTCATAGTGCCACTTCCCGCTTGCGGTCTCACCGTGCGCGGTGTGTTCTTCCCCTTTATAGCTGTTATTGCCCCCGAAAGGCATGCAGAAAAGGTCTCCCCGCAGAGGTACGAGTGCCGGTACTTCGATTTTATGGCCGTGCTCCTCCTGCCAGGGGCTTATATAGTAGGGCTGTACGGGCCGGTCCGTGTCATTATAGAAAGAGACCGGTGCCATGTGCCCGCCCAGCTGTGTAACGGCCAATGAGATGTTTTTTGTTTCAACTACCCAGGAGGGTTGGCCTGCAATGGTATGTACGGTGACTTTATCTGCCATAGATGCCTGCCTACGCTTTGAGTCCGGTCATGCTCAGTCCTTTGATAAAGTACCGCTGGAAAAACGCGTACACGATCAGGATCGGACCGATGACCAGGGTCGAGGCGGCAAGTGATTCACCCGGGAACAGCTGCTCCGCTTGGGTAAAGCGGGAGAGTACGAGCGGTAATGTTTTCATTTCGTTACTGCTTACGGCTACTAGGGGCCAGAGCAGTTCATCCCACGTCCAGAGAAACACCAGTATTCCCAAGACGGCGATCGACGAACGGACCAGGGGAAGAATGACCTTGAAATATATCCTGAAATCACCCGCCCCGTCGATACGGGCAGCTTCGATAAGGTCGTTCGGGATTCCGAACATGGACTGCCGCATAAGGAATATCCCGAACGGGTGCATCAGAAAAGGAAAGATAAGACCCTGATATGAGTTGACCCAGCCGAATTGGGTGATGAGATAGTACAGCGGTATGAGCACGATTTGCGGCGGGACCATAATACTTCCTAAGACGATGAAAAATAAAAGGTCTCTACCCCTGAATTTCAATTTAGAAAAGAGATATCCGGAAAGGGTTGCTGTAAAGAGGACCGAAACCATTACGACGCTGGATACAATCAGACTGTTGAGGTACCCTCGTCCCATAGTGACTTCATCGAATACCCGGACATAATTTCTAATGGTCCATGTCTTAGGCAGGAGATGAAAATCCACACTTATTACTTCTATAGATGGTTTGAAAGAGGAAAACACCATCCACACTAAGGGGAAAATCATAAAAAGACCGCCGACCATAAGCACGAGGTGGAGGAAAAACTTCGAAGTGAACTGGGACGCCCGATATCTGCTTTTAAATACTTTGGTTGCCATAATCTTCTCCTCCCTTTAATATTCCCACTTTTGCTGGAATGACCGTACTTCCATGATGACCAGTCCTATCAGAATGGCGAACATTACCATAGCGATGGAAGCACCATATCCGAACTGCTGCCCGTAGAATGCAGAAAGGTACATGTGCAGCTGCAGGATCATGGTAGAATTGGCCGGGCCGCCCGGAGGACTTCCGGTCATCATATAGATGTACACATACACCCGGACAATAGCATTGATCGAATAGACCGCTGCCACAAATATGAGCTGCGGCCGCAGGAGCGGTACGGTTATCTTGAAAAACTGACGGAGGTTTCCCGCCCCGTCGATCTGTGCTGTTTCGTAGAGCGAGTCGGGTATCTCATCCATCCCCGCCAGAAATATGACGGTCTTGATACCGCTGTCCCGCCACACATCGACAATGATTATCCAGAACAGAGCTGAAGAAGGATTTTGAAGAAATATAAAATTATCTCTGCTCATCCCCAAAATACCGGAGAGAAATGAAGCGAACACCCCGACCTTCGGATAGTAGAGAAGTGACCACACCAGAGAGACCGCCACCATAGAAGTAACGACCGGGGCAAAGAACATCGCCGTGTATATCTTCTTCATGACGCCCTGGGTTTTGCTTATAAGACCTGCAAATATCAGCGAGGTTACAATACCTAGAGAAACCATGACCCCAAGGTAAAATGCGTTCTGCCACAGTGACTGCCAGAAAACCGGGTCTTTGATTAGGAACCGGTAGTTGCTCAACCCGATGAACCGGTTGACGGTCAACAGGTCGGTTTTTCGGAAACTGATAAACACGTTGTAAACAAACGGCCAGATACCGATTAAGGTGTAGTATCCGAGGACGACCAGAGATACAATTAATATAAACTTACTCGAGGTCACCTTCCGTTTTTGTAGAAACCTCGTCTCCGCTGTAGACATAGCTTACCCCTCTTCCACAAAAAAAATTATCTCTGTTGTTGAAAAAAAAGTGCAGCGGAGGCAATTTATTTCTCCGCTGCACTGCAGTCAACCAGCTCTATTCAGCAAGCTGCTTTTCTTTGTTGGTCAAAAACTCGGTCAGGTAGGAGAGCGCTTCATCCACCGACTTTCTGCCGAGGAAAACTTTCTCCATCTCCGGATATATCGTCTGCCGGATAAGAATCGGCTCAGAGATCCTGGTTTCAAGCGTATGCACTGCAGGAAGACCTTCTTTGGTTGCCGTGAGTGCTGTTTTGCTAAACTCGTTCATCTCGCCTTCAGACCTTGTTTCGAGCTCTCCGATGTACATCTTGTTGGTTACGGCACCTACCCAATAGGGAGGTTCGTGATAGAAAGGAATGTCGTAGTACATCGAAGGATTGGTAAGAATCTCGTTGAGGAACAGCATCGCCCCTTTAAGCTCATCCCCGGTAAGTCTCTTCGAGGCAAACAGGGAACCGTAGCTGATAATTGAACCCAAGACCAGATCGTTGTCCTCGAACGGGGGCATCAGGATGTACCCTACATCGAGTTCCGGGAAATTGGTCATGGTACCGCCCACATTCCAGGGGCCGATCAGGAGCATAGCGCCGAGCTGATTGGGGAACGCGGTAAACGGATCGCCCGCTTCGGGATCGTAAATATCATTGTCCACGAACCATTTGAACGTTTCCAGAGCTTTCTTTGCTTCCGGAATGTTGAAGTTCCAGGTGTTGGTATCAGGATCGAACAGTTTGCCGCGAGCGCCCTGCATCTGGATCATATCCAGGAGCGCATTCGCAGATTCGGTATAGGAGAAGAGAATTCCGCTCCGCTTGATCGAGCCGTCGTCGTTGTACACGGTCAGTTTCTCAGCTGCATCTTTTAGAGCTTCCCAGCTGTCGATCGAGTTCGGATCAATACCGGCCTCTTCGAAGAGGTCTTTGTGATAGGTAAATCCGAACGCGTTTGCACCGGTTGCCCATGGATACCCGTATGCATTACCGTCCGACCCGGTCACATTCTTCATGGAAGCTTCGTAGACATGGTCTTTGAACTTATCAACGCTCATGAGTGTGGGAGTGAGCGGATAGAAAAGTTTCGACACGTCTTTTCCGACCAGCCATTCGTCGTAGCCGAACAGCAGTGCAGGTTCATTCCCCTGTGCAATAGACGGGATGAACTTGGTGTACAGTTCGTCAAAGGGGACCGGAATAAGATTGATGTCCACATTCGGATACTTTTCTTCAAATGCGGTGATAAAATCTTTGTTCCAGCCTACCCCCCCGGTCCAGTCCTGAAACCACCAGTCCAGGGTAACTTCCGATTCCGGCTCGGAGAGCTCGAAATCTTCGGCAGCGGCGGCCCCCTCCTGTTTTCCCCCGGCGAAAATGGTAAAACCGGCAATGGTGAAAACAAGGAGTGTTAAGAGGATTTTCTTTATTGACATAATCCACCTCCTTTGGTGTGTTTTGGTGTTAAAAATATTTAACCACGGGATATGCCGGTTGTCAAGAACATTTTTATCATTTTTTGCTCATTTTAATCATCAGGCGTATCACTATGATCAACATATTCTTATTTGGGAGGGTGGGATGATTGACATTTCACAGAAACAGCGTCTACAGTGAGGAGGATGAAAGAATGGAATGAACAAGACCATTACTCAACAGTCGACCTTCCTTTTTACCGAGAAGAAGTGGAGCCGCTGCTCCCGAATACAGTCCTCGATTTCCATGCCCACGTGTGGGACAAGTCGTTGTGGAAGATCAACCCGTGGGATGAGAAACGGGACGGTGCGGATTATATGGTGACCGACACTTCATACACCTTCGAGGAGCTGGACACTGATGCCGAGCGTATTTTCCCCGGCAAGGAATACCGTGCCGTCTGCTTTGGGAACCCGACTCCGGCAGCCGATATAGAACGGACTAACGAGTGGGTCGCGGACGGGGCACGGGCCGTGGAGGACCGCTACCCGCTGATGCTTGCGGGGAAGGGGCTGATGGACCGGGAGCGGCTTGAAGAGACCCTCACTAAAGGAGGTTTCTACGGTTACAAGGTTTTCCTGAACTGGTTCGGCGATAACTATGGTGATGTCCTGATCGAAGATATGCTTGGTTCCGTCGAGATGGAGACAGCGGAAGCCCACCGCCTCGTTGTCCTCCTCCACGTCCCCCGCTCCGGCAGGCTTGCCGACCCCGAAATCGGCCGGGGGGTCCGCGATCTTGCAGCGCAGTATCCTAACGCTCAAATCGTACTCGCCCACTGCGGCCGCTGTTATCTGCCCGACCGGATGGCTGCAGCTGTCGGTTCGATAATAGACCACCCCAACGTCTATCTGGACACATCCATGGTGATGGACCCGACTGTATTCGAAATTATCCTCGAAAATATTCCATCGGAGCGGCTTCTGTTTGCAACCGATTTTCCGGTCCCCGCAATGCGGGGCAGGCGGGTGTACGTGATGGACCACTGGGTGGACCTGGTCCTGCCCGGGTATCCGGAGAGCGGCTACCGGGTACAGTCAACCAATATGCGGGCGACATTTATGGTGTATGAGATAGTGCTTGCCCTTCGCCGGGCAGCGGAGCGTATCGGGCTTTCTGCTCAGGAACTCGAAGCGATATTCTATAAAAACGGGATAAAGGTACTCGAGCGGGTCAAACGGTAAATCCCGCCGATTTCAGCAGCTCTGCCGCATTACCGTAAAAAACCGATTCGAGGTCGCTGTCTGATAATCCTGTATTCTCAGCAGCCCGCTTGAAGGCGAGCAGTTCTTCATACATAAAAAAGGTAAGCTTTTCGGCCTCTTCCCCTTCGACCTCCCGCATATGCGAATCACCGGATACATCACCGTAGAGTCCTTTGGGAACGATATTGATGTATCTGCCGTTTTCACAGATCCGCCGCATCCGCATCCTGAGTATGGGAAGATCGCTTCCGAAGAGGACCCGCTTCGGTCCGACGCAGCGGATGAGCTCTTCGAATACGTGTTGATTGGTGTTAGCGGAGAAATCGAATACCATCCTCTCGCTGGATTCAAGAAACGTAAACGCATCGCCGACATCCTCCGGGCAGTACGCCCTGCCCACATGGGCGATAATGACCTTTACCCGGGGATACTTCTTCTCGATCTCCATCATCTGATGGAGGTTGACCGGGTCGGCGAGCCGGCCGTCTCTGGGAATATGAAGCATGACGATCCAGCCGTGCTCATCGAGGACCTCGAGATGGTGATGGGGAAGAAAATCAAAGATACGGATTTCCGGTGCCGGTATATAATCCGGAGAGAGGTTTAGATATACCTTTATACCGAGGAACCCCCCCGAAGAAACCTGCCGTTCCAGCTCTTTAGCGCTCCACTCAGGGGGTGAAAGACAGAGTGCAGGATATCCGTACTCTTTTGCTGTGCGGGATACATAATCGTTTTCGGCTTTCAGGTCCGCTTCCTTGGAGGGGAATGAAAAACAGAGCGGAGTTACTTTTTTGTCCGGAAACATGAGTTTGTAGGTTTCGGCCAGGTCTTCCATGGAGTTGTCTTTCGCAACCTTGGAAGGCCAGGAGACGACCCGCGCGAACTCATTTTCACTGTGATGTATCATGCTGTCCAGCCACACGTGGGTGTGAATATCGATAAGCTTATCGGGGAGAAAACTTCTGAGTTCCCGCTGATAGATCTGTTTGTCTATCGGTTTTATCTCGAAAAGTGACATGTATGCTCCTTATAGTCTCGGTCCTATTATTTTACTATGGTAATGGCGGCCCCGGCACTGGAAAAACTGTCCACAACCTCTTCCGGCACATCCGCATCGGTGTAAATAATTTCGATCTGGTCTAAAGATGCGTAACTGATAAAAGAGGTCTTTCTGAATTTTTCCGAATCGACGAGGCAGTAGGAACGGTCGGCATGCTCGATGACGATTTCGTTCATTTTGGCGGTCCGCTCATCAGTGGTCATAAACCCGCCTTTGAGACTTACTGCGTCCGCTCCGAAAAACGCCTTGTCCACGTGGAACATTCCCAGCACCTTCTCAGCGATGGACCCGCACACATCACGGCGCTCCACCCGGATCTCCCCGCCGATGAGGATGACCTTTGCCCATCTGGCTATGGTTTCGATGTGTGTCAGAGAGTTGGTGAGGACCACGATGTCTTTCAGTTCCCCGGTCTGTACCTTGAGACTCAATGCCTGGGCCAGCTTCAGTACAGTGGTGCCGGAATCGAGAAAGATGCGGTTGCCGTTTTCGATCATCTCGACCGCCTGGTTACCGATCATGCTTTTTTCTTTTTTCCGGTGGTGCGTAGCCACGCGGTAGGAATAATCATAGCCCAACTCAGGAGCCAGCTGCACCCCGCCGTGGATCCGTATCACCTTTTCTTCTTTTTCCAGTTTGGAGAAGAGCCTGCGGACAGTTGCCTCGGATATTTTGAGGTTAGAGGCTACAGTTTTTACATCCAGTCGTTTGTTGACCTGGAGCATCTCTAAAAGCCGGACGGTGCGCATTTCATGTTTTGTCATTATATAACCCCTGATACTGTTTAAATAATGCTTCCTGAGGATATATTATTCTCGGCTTTCCGCTCAAGCTGGAAAACGCCTCCTCTTCTCCCGGGAAAACTCCGGTCCCGATCGCTCCGAGTAACGCCGCACCATAGGCACCCGCAGTCTGTCCGTTTATAAGCCTCAGTTCCAGTCCCGTGGCATCGGAGAGAATCTGAGGCCAGACCGGGCTCTCTGAGGGGCCGCCCACCATGGTGATGGTTTCGGCAGTGAATCCTTCCACGTCCAGTTTGTCGATCCACTTCTTCATCTCGAACACCGCACCCTCCATGACGGCCCGTGCGATATTAGTTGCGCTGCTTTGCCTGACCCGTTCCACCTGCTCCCGGCTTGCTTCGTCATCACCGGTGGGATCGATCAGGGGATTGATGGAGAGTCCTCCCGCTCCCGGCCGGGCCTCAGAGGCAAGCGCGTTGAACCGGTCGTATTTATTAGCCTCGGATGCGATAAACGTATCGATATACCAGTCGATATTGACAGCTATTGCCGGAATGGAAAACATCGCCCCCCACGGACCGTGGGGAGAGAGGAACGGGTCGATTAAGAGCTTCATTGCAACGGCCTTTTCCCTGTCATATACGGGATAAAACCCGACCCAGGAGGTGCCGCAGGAGAGGAGTACGTTCCCCTCCTCTAGGTTACCCGTGCCCCGCGCGGCACATGGATGGTCGAATGCACCCAGGACCAGCTGAGCATCTTCGGGGAGGCCGGTATCTGCCGCTGCTGCCGGAGTAATTGTACCCGCGGACGTACCGGGCTCTGCAATCCGGGGGAGCTGTTCCTCCGTGATTCCCACATAATCGAGATACGGCTTGTGCCACTGCCGCTGTTTCTGGTCCTGCAGATAAAAGGTGGTGGCGTTCGAACTGTCGATCATCCAGTTGCCGGTCAGTCGAAAGCTTAGATAATCGAGATTCATGGCGACCCGGCCGGCACGCTCGAAGGTGTCCGGCAGGTTCTTTTTTATCCATTGCAGGTGGGCCAGCGGAAACATCCCGACCCATGGCCAGCCGATGATGTCATGCAGATGTGAAAAATCGAAACCGGGAAACAGTTCATCATCTTTACCCATACCGCGCTGGTCGAGCCAGCTTATTATCGGAGTAAGCGGTTTGTTTTGCGTGTCGAGGAGAAGGGTATTCCCGCTCGCAGCAGCCATGCTCACCGCGGCCGTTTTTCCGCTGCCCCGGGTGGCGGTGACCATCTCCGAGATGACCCCGATAATCGACCGGTAATGGTCCTCCGGGTCGATTTCGAACCGGCCCGGCTGCGGTTTGGCAAAGGTCACATTCCGCTTTGCCTCGGCAATGATCCGGCCTTCTTCGGTTATGGTTACTCCCTTGACAGCACTCGTTCCGACATCTAATCCCATGAATAAACGCATGAAAATTATTCTACGGCGGCGTTTTTCATTTGTCAAGAAAAATTGATTATTTCAATCACTCTAGCGACATAATGCTCGAAAATTGTTACACTTTTGGTTAATATCGGCAAAAAAGGATGGAGGTATAATCATGCCGGGCATGAACGGATATGAACGGGTAATGGCCGCCCTGGACCTCGAAGAACCGGACCGAATACCCACCTTTGAATGGAGCATCAATCAGCGTGTCCGTGACGGTATCTATCCAGGTGTAAGTGAGTTCGATTTCGTAGAAACAGCGGACCTCGACGGAGTGGCCGTGTATGCGGATTACGAGACCGAGCGGCTTACCGAGACTACGTACCGTGACGAATGGGGGATAACCTACGCGGAAACGGAGGAAGATTATCCGACAAGCATCGACTTCCCGATCAAAGAGCCGGAACAACTCGAAGAGCTGGTAGTTCCCGACCCCTGTGCTCCCCGCCGCTTCGAAAGCCTTCGTGAAGCGGTACGACGGTTCAAGGGCAAACGGGCAATTTTGTTCAGACTCCGCGACGCCTATTCCCTCCCCCGGTATCTGAGGGGGATGCATAACATCATGATGGATTTCGCCCTCAATGCCGATTTGGTACGCAGGCTCGTTGACATCTCAATCGATTACTACACCAAGATGGCCCACTGTGCAATGGAGCTCGGCGCGGATGTGTTCTGGACCAGTGACGACTACTGCGACAACAGAGGGCCGATCATGGGCCCCGGCCCGTGGCATGAGTTTATTCTTCCCGGCCTTACCCGGCTTATAGAAGAAATTCGGAAAGAGGGATATCACTTTATCAAACACAATGACGGGAATATTAATTCGATACTCCCGGATATGGTCGAGGCGGGGATATCCTGTATCGACCCGATCGACGCCGAAGCGGGGATGTCGCTCAAAGAAGTGAAGGATGCGTACGGGGACCGGATCGCCGTGAAAGGGGGTGTGCCGGTAAACGGGGTCCTCGTCGACGGGAACGAGGATGATGTGGTGCACGCCGTCCGCCGGTGTATTTCAGAAGGGGGCCGGGGCGGAGGATACATGCTCTCCTCATCGAGTGACATCATAGCCTCGGTCAAACCGGAGAACTACCGCGTCATGCTCGAGGCGGTGCGGGAGTACGGTAAGTACCCTCTTCGGTTCTGAACTATGCGGGAGGATCACACCCGTTCGAAGCCGATCCCGAGCATCCGGGCCGTCTTTTCGATGAGTGCGGCCCTCGTCCCGTAGACGAGAGAGCCGTGGTGGGTGCCGCCCGCATAGGCCCAGCCGCTTAAGAACCTCTCCAGTCCGGAATCGGGGAGAAACTTTCCGTGGGGGCTGTCGATCCCTTTGATCGGTTTGAACTCGGGCACCTCCCCCTCCGCGGCAATAAGTTTGATCTTTCCGTCGGCTCCGGTGGTAAGGTTCACGAATGTGGCCTCTCCCGATTTCAGGGTAAAGACTGGGATGAGGTTGTACTCGACATCACCGCCGATACCGAACGGTGCCTGGACCAGCCGGACCGGCTCATCTTCTCGGGCCAAGGCGATATTTCCCTCTCCCATATGGTTTTTGAGAATGCCTCCGGCGTGGAAATCCATGCCCCACGCTTCGAAGAAGTCGGCCTCACCGGAGAGGGCGGCCATGGCCGCAACAGCCGCGGTACTGGTAACATCCCCTTCGCCTCCGAAACCGATCCCCTCTGCAAGCAGCTTACAGATTGCGAGCATAGGGAGGGTCACGAACCGGCCGTCCTGCGAAAGCGCGTCGAAATGGAAGGTGACCCCGGAGAGGCCGTACCGTTTTATCAATTCCCGTAGTCCCCATTCCATTTTTGCGGATTCCCGGTGCCCCTCATCGGTAACCGAAGCATCCAGTTCGAACCTGCGCCGGTCGCTTTCTATGAGGGCGGTAACTTCGCCTTCCGGAGCGTTTTTATACACATCGTGATACTCCCGGAGGTCGAGCGGAATGACGTCCGCCCCGAAATCGCCTAAAAACGAGACATAATCGACCGAAAAATCTCCCGATCCTGCCATCGGATATCCGAGCATCCCGATGTTCATGGATCGGATCTTCTTCACGGCCCGGGCCGCCTGAGCACTTGCCGCTATCTCCCGGTAGAGATGGTCGTCTTTATAGTGACCGTTTACGATCTCGAACGGTATGTGCTGTCTTACCAACACGTTGGTCAGATCGAACACACCGGTAGGCGCCTGATTGTCGATAAAACAGTCCGGGTCCGCGTCCGAATCCCACCTGTGGAGAATCTGGGTGTTCAGCACGACGATCGGAAGGCGGGTCGCTTGCAAAGCGGGGAGAATCATCAGGCTGGGCGCGTAGGTAATGGGAAACACGATCAGCAGATCGGCGTCTGACCGCTCTATTTCTGCGAGTGCGGCCTCCGCGGCCTCCCTGGAATCGAATATGCCGGGCATCAACACATTACAGAACCGCTCCAGTTCTTCTACGATCTCCCCGGCCCACTTCTCCATCTTGGGCTGTATCGAAGGGATGTTCCGGTATACCGGAGTCATCGTTGCGAGGATCCCTACATTGGGTCGTCTCGGGTTTTTTTCCATGATAAGCTCCTGTATCAATACTGTCCGTATTCGAGTCCGGCCTCTGCAAACGCTTTGAGGTTCTCTTCGGGGGTCCCTTCGCTGAAATAGTCAGATGCAGCAAGAATGAAGTTACCGTACGGTTTGGCAATATCGAGTGTCTCCTTCACCTTTTTTCTGACCTCATCCGGTGTGGCTTTGATGAGAAAATCGACCTGGTCGATATTACCGCTTAAAACAATGTCCCGGTCGAAAGTATCAAAAGCAAGTTTGAGGTCACCGTCCGCGTAGGGCGGGGCGGTAAGGGTCTCGTACACGTTCATCTTGATAGGGGAGTAGAGCTCGTAGAGCGATTTTGCATTCCCGCAGTTGTGGTAGAGGTAATACACGCCGAGGTCCTTTACCTTCTTGGTAAAATCGATTTCATAGGGGAGCACGAACTCTTGAAAATAGTTGGGACCGGCAGTGGTGCCGTTGGCGACATTTCCCCCGCCGCAGATCATGTCCGCTCCGGCATCGGCAAGCTGTCTGATGAGCTCGAACATACGGTCTGCAAAGTAGTTCATCATACTCTCGTAGAACCCCTTGTCCGTGTACGGGTCTATGATCAGCTCTTCTACCGCTCGATAGAAACTCATGCTGTTGAATGCTCCCTGGGCCCAGGGAGCGACAATCCCCCGATCACCGAGAATCTCCCGTGCCTTGGTAATGTGGGAGCAGTCGAACTGCCGCATCGGGGGCTGGTATTTGACGAACTGATCAAAATCGTCCGGTGTTTTTATAAAGTACTCGGTGACCGCCTCCACGATTTCATGGGGAGTCGCTTTATGATAATTCTTTTTCTGAGTGAGCGTTTTCTCAGGGGTTGTAACGGCTGTTTTCACGCTCCAATTTTCATCATTTCCTTCCCGCTCTTCTTCTACGACCCATTTACCGTCCTCATCCGAGACTTCAGTCAGGTACTCGAAACAGTTGGCCGTGCGGAGGATGATATCGAAGCCGAACCGCTCGTACAGTTCGATCCCCTTTTCGATATAAAACGTATCTTTCGTCCCCGCATCCATGGTCGAGATTTCATTCCGGTCCGCATATTCATCGATCATATTGTAGAAAATAAACGGCGCGTTCGGAATACGGTCCACTTTCTTTCCGTCCAATACATTCAATATCCGTTCTCTGCCGGTCATATACTCCTCCCTTACTTCAAATCGTACTTTGCCGCTGCATCCTCCGGTGAAACTCCGTTATTGATCACATCGTTGAGGGCGTCGGTTATTTTCTGAGGATCTTCGGCCATGAAGATGTTCCGCCCGAAAATAATTCCCCGCGCACCGCGCCGCACACTGTCGTGGGCTTTCTTGAGCACGTCGAGGTCATTCTTCAATTTTTCCGCACCGATCGTAAAAGCGGGGATGGAGAGATTCTCCGTAATTTCGGCAAACCGATCTCCGGTATAGAAACATTTGATAAGATCAGCCCCGAGCTGTTCCATGGCCCCTGTTACCCGGAGTACTTTTTCGTGAAGCTCGTCGGTCGAAAGCTCGTCATGTTCCACCACGTAACATTCACCGATCAAGGGGATCCCCAGCCGTTCCTTCTGACGGGCAACTTCCGAAAAGATACGTACATTTTCGGTTTCCATCTCTTCGTTTTTGTTTTCGAGGAAGAGCGAACAGATAGCCATCTCAGCCCCGGCCTCGACCGCTTCTTCGATTGTTGTGGCAATGGTTGTAAACCCGCCCTGGTAATCCAACGGATAGTAGAAAGAAGAGGTCCAGTTTATCCGTACCACCGGCATCGGTGCGCCGGGAAGCGCGAAAAGATCACTGTGACGCTTCAGCATGTACCTCGGTACCAGTAGTGCATCGGTGGCAAGGCAATTCCGTATCGCCTTTTCTTCGTCTTCGATACCCTGCTGATATCCGTATTCCATCACGTGGTCCAATGCAGAGATGACCAGGTTCCGCTTTTGGTTGAAAAGTTTGTTTACCCGCAACTCTATTCCTGACATGGGGCTTCTCCTTGTTTTATTTCATTCATTTCGATCAATAATAGCATAATTCATTCATTTTAGAAACATTTTTTATCAAAATCAGCATTTTTTTGCCGTTTTTACCGTTTGACTATATCAGGTAACCGGGATATACTCTACACATATATTGATTATTTCGTTCTTAATTATTGATAATTTCATTCATATTGACAGACGGAGAATAACATGGCAAGAGAACAAATTCGTTTCGGTGTAATCGGCCTTGGATTGATGGGCCGGGAGTTCGGCAGTGCTGCTGCCCGATGGTGTCATCTTACAGGGGACGGTCCTGTTCCTGTTATTACCGGGATTTGCGATTCCAACAAAGATTCCCACGCCTGGTTTCTGGACAACTTTCCCTCGATTAAAATAGCTACGGACAATTATCAGGACCTGCTCGCATCTGATGAGATCGATGCAATTTACTGCGCCGTTCCGCACAACCTGCACGAACAGATGTATGTCGACACAATACGAGCGAAAAAACATCTCATGGGTGAGAAGCCGTTCGGCATCGATAAAAAGGCAAACGACAATATTCTCGCCGCTATAGATGAGAATCCCGATGTGGTCGTCCGGTGCAGTTCCGAGTTTCCCTACTTTCCGGCCATGCAGCGGCTCATCCGGTGGATCCGTGAGGAGCGGTTCGGCCGGATCATCGAGGTCAGGTCCGGATTCAATCACTGCAGTGATATGGATGTAAAAAAAGCGATCAATTGGAAGCGGATGATTGAGTTAAACGGCGAGTACGGCTGTATGGGGGACCTCGGACTGCATACCCAGCATGTACCTTTTCGGGTGGGCTGGGTCCCTAAAACCGTGCACGCCTCTCTTTCCAACATCGTTCCGGAACGCTCCGACGGATGCGGAGGTATGGCCAAATGCGAAACCTGGGACAACGCCGTATTGAGCTGTGTGGCGGAGGACCACACCGGGAAGGAGTTTCCCATCTTTTTCGAAACAAAGCGGATGGAACCGGGTTCTACTAATAACTGGTTTCTGGAAGTGTTCGGGCTCGACGGGTCCGCGAAGTTTTCTACGATGGAGCCCCGTTCTTTCTACTATCTGGAGACCAGTGGTAAAGAACAGGCGTGGTCGAAACTCGGTATAGGATATCATCCGCTGCTTCCCACCATTACCGGGAGTATATTCGAATTCGGGTTCTCCGATGCAATCCTCCAGATGTGGGGAGTGTTCCTCAAAGAAATAGCAGGTGAAGATCCCGGGTTCGGCTGTGTGACCCCGCATGAAACCCATGTTTCTCATGCACTGCTTACTGCAGCTCTCAATTCGCATAAGAACCGCAGTGTAGAGAAAGTGCTCTACGATCCAGACCGGGCCAAACCGGACCAGGCCAAATAGGCGGGGAGAATAATCGGTTAAACTAATCGAGCAAAGGAGGGCCGTATGGAAAAACAAAAGGTTACGATAGGACTGCTCCCTCTCTATTTGAAGCTCTACGATGATCTTCAACCGGAACATCGCCGGCGGATAGAGCTGTTCTACACGACAATTGCCGGGTTACTCCAGAAACAGGGGATTGACGTACTTACCTCAGAGATCTGCAGGATCGAATCGGAGTTTCGCCGGGCAGTGAGAAAATTCGAATCGGAGAAAGCGGCCGCGATTGTCACTCTTCATTTGGCCTACTCGCCGTCGCTGGAGTCTGCGGAAGTCCTCGCCTCCACACCGCTCCCCCTGATCGTATTCGACACAACCCCTACCGCGGATTTTTCTCCCGCCCAGGACCCGGCCGAGCTGATGTACAATCACGGGATCCACGGGGTCCAGGATATGTGCAATCTCCTCCTGCGAAACGGGAAACCGTTTTTTATAACCGCAGGCCATTGGGAAGACCCGGAGACAGTACGGGAACTAGTCCGCTATATCGAAGCGGCGGGGATGGCAACCGCCCTGAGGACTGCGAGGATCGGGCTTATCGGGGAACCGTTTGCCGGTATGGGGGACTTTGCAATTCCAGCACCGGACTTGAAACGGGACATGGGCGCTGAAGTAGTTTCTCTCGAAGCTGAAGAGTGGGACCGGAACCGAAAAGCCGTTTCTCAGGATGATATCGAAACCGAATTGAAACTCGATAGAGAGCGTTTCGACTGCTCCGCTGTTCCTGATGACACACTGGAACGTTCGATCGCCCTCGGGCTTGCGGTGCGCCGATGGATGGACGAGAACCGGTTGACCGGGTTTACCTTCAACTTCCGAGATATCACCGCGGCAAACGGGTTCGAAACGGTACCGTTCCTCGAGGCGGGAAAGCAGATGGCTTCCGGCAGAGGATATGCCGGAGAAGGGGACTGCCTTACCGCCGCCGTTATTTCAGCGGTCGGCAGCGTGTATCCGGAGACCGGGTTTACCGAAATGTTCTGTCCCGACTGGAAGGGAAATACCATTTTCCTAAGCCATATGGGAGAGATCAACTATAAACTGGTTTCAGGGAAACCGGCGGTAAAAGAAATGGACTACGCTTTCTCTGAGACGGGAAACCCGGCTTTCATTCCCGGCAGATTTAAAAAGGGCACTATCGTACTTTTCGATCTTGCCCCGACACGGGACGGGTACCGTCTGATCTTGGCCCCCGCGGAGATGATCGAAGATGATTGTGAAGACCGGTTTACCGGCACGGTGAGGGGGTGGTTCCGACCGGCTCTCTCCGGACCCGGAAATCCGGTAGGCAATTTTCTTGCCGAGTACAGCAGGGCCGGAGGGACCCACCACTTAGGACTATCCTACACCGCATCCATCGATGTACTGACCGCGTTCGGCCAGATCATGGGATGGGACGTCGTCATAATCGGTTAATACCCTTTCTCTTTCTCTACCTCTGCGATAGCATCTTCGATCATATCGAGACCCATCATGGCGTACTTCTCGTCCATGATGAGGGGCGGAGACATCCTCAAGATGTGTCCAGCAGGAATCCAGGCCAGCCCCTTGCGGAATGCTTTCTGATAGACCAGTTTCCCGGCCTCGTCGAACGGCTCTTTAGTGGCCTTGTCCTTTACGAGCTCTATCCCTAAGAGAAAGCCTTTTCCCTTAACGTCTCCGATAATGGGATGCTCATCCTTCATCTTTTCCATCCGCTTCATGATCGCCTTTCCGACGGTGCGTACGTTTTCGAGGATGTCCTCTTCTTCGATTACTTCCAGAGAGGCGAGGGCCGCGGCGCATGCCATGGGGTTTCCGCCGTAGCTCGAGGACGCGGAAATCTTGTTGAGAGCATCGGCGTACTCTTTCTTTACCACCAGTGCGGTTACCGGGAACCCGTTGCCGAACGATTTACCGAAGGTGACGATGTCGGGTACAACATCCCAATGCTGCATGGCAAGCCATTCTCCGGTACGGCCCATGCCGGCAAGCACTTCATCGTCGAAGAGGAGAATACCTTTCTTGTCGCACAGTTTTTTCAGTTTAGGGAAGAAATCATCGGGCGGGAAGATCGAACCGCCCCATCCCTGTACCGGTTCCAAAACGAAGGCGGCCACATTGCCGGCGGTCCCTTCCTGGATAAACTGTTCGTAAAACTCGATGTAACGGTCCGTATCGATAGTCCCGTCCGGCTTGGTAAATGTCGGCCGGTAGGGATTGGGCCGCGGCACCATGTAGAACCCGGGGGCCCTGGTGGGACCGTAGCTCAATACATCACCCCGGACCATCTGGGCACAGCTTACCGCTCCCATCGACTTTCCGTGGAAATCGCGGAAACAGGAGATAAACTCGTGCTTGCCGCTGATCGCCCGTGCAGCCCGGAGGCCCGCCTCGACGACCGCCGTCCCGTCACTGTAGAACTGGAACCCGTCCAGCTCCTTGGGGAGGACGTCCGCCATTTTTTCCAATAATGCCACCTTGACGGGGGTGGTAAAGTCGTGGGCGTTCATCAGTTTTTTTGCCCAGTGGGCTACTGCCTCAGAAATCTTGGGATGGCAGTGTCCGAGGGATGTTACGTAGATACCGGATGAGAAATCGAGATACCGGTTACCGTCCACATCGGTCAAGGTAATTCCGTATCCTTCTTCGAAACTGACCGGAAACAGCTTTACCTGACCGCTTAAGCCGTGAAAATGTTTTGTAGCCCGTCCGTGCTGTTCCTGAGATTTCGGGCCCGGAATTTCGGTTTTTAAATTGGGAATATCAGCTGCCGCTTCTTTCCACCAGTCTTTTGCCATATTCTTCTCCTTGCTTTGAGTCATCGACACCTTTTCATACCGCCCTTGTGCAGTCGAACCAACGTGCTATATTGAGTCTGCACTCAATCAAAGGTATCGTTTTAATCAAATTTTTTGATCATTTCGTTCACAATAGCAAAAAGAGTTGATTCTGTCAAGCAGGTACAATAAAATTTAGAAAAAGAGCATCCCTCACTGTTACACAATTGCCTTGAATTATGGACTTTATTCCATAAAACGAATCGAAATATGGACTTTATTCCATATTTTTAGTATTGTTACCTTATGTACAAAAGATTATTAGAAACGACAAATACAAACTCATTTTTTTTATTCGGCGCACGAGGAACAGGGAAGACGACATACATAAAAGAGAATTACGATTCTGAAAACTCACTTTACATCGATCTATTGCTATCTGATATAGAAGATCGGTATACGCGTCGACCTGAATATCTCGAGCAGCAAGTTAATGCTCTTTCACCAGATGTGGAATGGATCATACTAGACGAAATACAAAAAGCTCCCCGGCTCCTTGATATAGTTCACCGGCTTATTGAAACAACACAACGCAAGTTTGTCCTCACCGGATCGAGCGGGAGAAAACTGAAAAGGGGGGCATCAAATCTCCTTGCCGGGCGTGCATTTGTATACTCATTATATCCGTTTACGCATCTCGAATTGGAGAGTGCTTTTGACCTTGATGATGCTTTGTGTTGGGGCATGCTTCCCCGTATTTACTCATTAACAACTAATGAGGAGAAGCAAGCATACCTGAGAGCTTATGCTCTAACCTATTTAAAAGAAGAAATTATTGTCGAGCAGATTCTCCGCAAGCTTGATCCATTCCGAGAATTCCTGGAAATCGCAGCACAATCTAATGGGAAGATAATCAATTTTTCAAAGATTGCTAACGATGTCGGAGTAGATACCAAAACAGTCATTTCCTACTTTTCTATTCTCGAGGACACACTTATCGGATTACTACTACCCCCATTTCATAGATCCATAAGAAAACAACAGAGAAGCAATCCAAAATTTTATTATTTTGATACAGGAATAAAACGAGCTTTAGGCAGGACCCTTCAAATACCTTTGGTTCCCGGAACATATGAATACGGGAATGCATTCGAACATTTTATTATCACCGAAATAATGAGGTTGGCAAAATATAGTTGTCCGGATTGGCGATTCTCATATCTAACAACAGGAGCAGGTGCAGAAATCGACCTGCTTATCGACCGTCCGGGTCTTCCTTATGCCATTATCGAAATCAAGTCCACAGAACGTATTTCAGAATCTGATGTAAAAAACCTCGAAAACTTTTATCCCGATCTTGATTCACCTTCAGCTTATTGCATAAGCCGAGATCCTGTACGGAGAAAAATAGGAAACATACTTTGTGTGGATTGGCGGGAAGGAATTGGAGAGATTTTTACCCGTTAAGTTACAACGAACATTTCTTCTATAATAACTGATTTGTAAATTGGTTAATCATAGTTCTGCATGATTTTTCTCAATACTGTTTTAGCGATTTCGACTTCTCTTTTTTTTAATTTATAGGTGGCTTTTTCTATATGAGTTTCTACAATTTTTGGTAACACTTCCTGCAACGATTTTCCTTTTTCAGTTAGATAGATTATATTTCGTCTTCTATCCACAGAATCTTCTACCCGCTTTACCAGATCTTGTTTAACCATATAGTCTACTAACCGCGTAATACTCGGTTTATCTTTGAACGTTCTTTCGGCGAGCTGACCTTGCGTTATTCCATCTTCCTGCCATAAACGGTATAAAATCAACCAGTGGTTCGGAGTAATTGAGAACCCTTCCTGATGAAAAAGTTTACGTAATTCTCTTGTTAATACTTCCTTTGTGAGCTCTATTACATATCCAATGGATTCATCATATACGAAGCGGGTACTATATAAAAGATTCCTCTACAGTACTGATTGCCTTCCG
>CAZKZZ010000056.1:0-9025 GCA_964557375.1 uncultured Spirochaetales bacterium
ACTGAACAGGAGAAACAATAATGGCCCAACTAACAAGCAGAGAGCGGGTAACAGCTGCACTAGACCACCGGGAACCGGACCGGGTCCCCATCGATATCGGGGGGAGCAGAGTCACAGGGATATCTGCTATCGCCTATAAGAACCTCTTGGAAAAGCTCGGGATACAGGAAGATATAAAACTGTACGATATAAAACAGCAGCTTGCTTTAGTCTCCTTAGAAGTAGCGGAACTGCTCGGCTCAGATGTTGTCCAGCTTACCAGGCTCGGCCCGACTACGGGAATGCCGTTTTTGAGGATGGACCGGTGGACCGACGCTCAGCTTACCGACGGTACTCCCTGTCTAGCACCCGAAGGGTATGAACCGGTGTTCAACGATGACGGGTCGGTAGAAATCATGCACGGCGGGGTGATGATTGCCAGGCGGCCCGCGGGCAGTCTCTACTTCGATGTGGTAACGGAACCGCTTAAAGACGCGGAAACACCGGACGACATCGATGCCTATGTCTGGCCCGACCCGTGGTCCGAACGGGAAACGGAGTTTATAAAAAATGAGGTACAGCGGCTCTATCACGGGACCGGCAAAGCGCTCTTCGCGGGGCTCCCCCTCTACGACGGTTCATTTTTTGAACTGGGGCAGACCATGTTCGGATTTCAGAACCTGCTCATGAACTTTATGCTCAAACCGGAGATGATGCATCATTGGCTGGACCGGGTGTTGGAACACCACCTCGCTACACTCGAACAATTCCTTCCTCTTGCCGGCCCCTACATCAGTGCCATTCAGATGAACGATGATTTGGGTACACAGGAGAGCCTCCTCATCCCGCCTGAAATATTCCGTACCTTTCTCAAACCGCGGATGGCTTCCTGGATATCCTGCGTCAAGGAAAAAAGTGATGCCAAAATATTTCTCCACTGCGACGGGGCGATCGGGGAAATCATGGATGATCTGATCGAAATCGGGGTGGAGATCCTCAACCCGCTGCAAACCGGTGCTAAAAATATGGAACCGGAGGGGCTCAAAAAACGATACGGAGAGAGTCTATCATTTTGGGGCGGCGGAGTGGACACCCAGACAACGCTCCCCTTCGGAACAATTGCTGATATCCGCACAGAGGCCGAAGAGCGGGTCCGGGTTTTAGGCGAAGGCGGCGGATATGTATTTGCAGCGATTCATAACATTCAGGCCGATGTGCCGCCGGAAAAGGTACTCGCAGTCTATGAGACCGCGAGAGAGAAAGGGACATATCCGCTCTGTTAACGTAGTGCCTCAAACCTTGTTACACGGGTTTTGCCCGTGAACGGCACTTATCCGGACTATTACCCGGTTTCAGCGACGGGATACCGGCCGAAATCAAGGGCCGCATCGAGTGCCGCGGTGAGGTTTGCCGGGGGGGTCTCCTGCTGCACGTTGTGAATGGGGTTGAACACAAACCCGCCTCCCGGAGCGAAAATCTCTATCCGTTCCCGGACTTCTTCCCGAACCTCATCAGGGGCGCCGAACGGCAGTGTCTTTTGCGTATCGACACCACCTCCCCAGAACGTAATGCGGTCGCCGTATTTTTCTTTCAGAGTTTTTGCATCCATATTGCCGGCTGAGAGCTGGACCGGATTATAGATATCGAGACCAGATTCCACCATAACGGGGAGGATCCGGGCCACTGAACCGCAGGTGTGCTTCCAGGTCTTCCAGGCAGTGTTCTCATGGACCCACCTGTTCTGCTCGGTATAACCGGGGAGGAACAGCTCTTCGAACAGTTCGGGATCGAACAGTTCGGTCTTCTGGGATCCGTAATCATGCCCGTCCAGACCGATAATATCGATAGAATCTTCCATATACTGTTTGACCTTTTCCATGTTGGCCAGTGCTGCTTCGGTCTGCACTGCGAAAAGGTCTTTCACATACTGTTTATCCAAAAGCAGGAGCATGAGAAAATCGGGTATGCTGCCTACTCCGTTAAGGCCGAAGCTCCCCCAGCTGCCCAAAAGGAGTGCTTTGTCCGTCTCTTTACGGAGTCGCTCCGCCCGGGCCGTCATAAACTCCAGTTCTTCTGTTTTGAGCAGCATATCCTGCCGCACCTCTTCTAAGGGAGGGGGTTCGAAATCTGCATTGGAACGGAGCTGTGCTTCCATATCGAAGTAATATCCGTCCTTCGGCATCGTACCAACCACCGGTTTGGAGGGGTCCCCCTCATCGTGAATGAGCCAATCGCCCTTTTCATTTACTTCCACATCAAACTGCCCGGGCATGAGCACTTCCGTACCGTCCCACAGCTTCCACGGTTTGTATTGCTCCCTCCGGAGGCCGAAAAACTGTACCGCCGGTTCGACGGGGAGCACGTCAATTCCGAACCGCTCGATTACATCCTGCTCGACTTCACCGAGCATCTGATATACCTCATACACTTTAACCGGCCGCTCCTCCAGGCCGAGATACCGGCGGAGCCGGTCTAGGGCATGGGCCATGATCCCGCTCATGATGGTGCTGCCGAGATCGATCGGTACCCGGTCCGGTTCTTCGTGATTCACTGCTGCTAATACTCGTTCTTGTGATGTCATTATTTCTCTCCACATTACTGCTGGGCTATCTATATTTTTTCCACGCTTCTATTAAATTCTCTACTCCGCCCCAGGAAGTGTCCGGAAAAAGCGCATCCACGGGATGGAGGATGAATCTATTGGTTTCTTTGAAAGCATCGATGGATTCCCGCACCTGCTGTTCGAGTTTGGCCTTTTCCTCGGAGAGGCTAAGGCTGCTTACACCCCCTACCAGGGTCATGCGGTCGGAAAGCAGATCTCTGATTTTGTTCAAGTCCAGTTTCCCGCCTGCAATCGGATCTATGGGGTCGACAAAGTAGAGCACATCCACCCCCGCGTCGGCCAGCCGGGGCCCCAGTACCTCGATGCCGGTGGTCATGACATAGCCGAACTTCTTACCCCCCGCGTGGGCCGCATCGGCAAGGGCCGCAATATGATCGAAGAGAAACCGGTCGAAAAGAGCAGGTGACCAGAAATCGGTTGATGAGTACCAGCCCCGTTCGGTTATAATGTCCACCCCTGGGTGGCTTGCAGCGAGCCGGGTCCGCTCTACATCAGCTTCGGTAATAATGTTCATCATCTCGCCGAACGCTTCCGGTTCGTCGAGCGACATCATGATCGCCTTTTCCGTCCCCGTAAACCAGACAACCGCATCCATACCGAAACCGGTCCACGCCTGGACCGGCACATCCTCTTCGGAGACAAATGACGTTATCTCATCCATCCGATCACTAAACCATGCTTTCTCGGGTTCGCCGGGGGGACAGTATACATATGCCAATTTCTCGACATCTTCGGGGGAGTTCACCGCATGCTCGACCGCCCGCGGTATGTTGAAATCTTCGATAAGCGGAACATTGTCCGGCTGAATGACCCATCCTTCGTTCATCTCTTCACCGGTTTTGCGCACCGCATGCTTTAAGGTACCGGCCGGAGTAGAGTAGGTACGACTCATCACCGGGTATTTTTCACTGCCGGAGGGACCGGTTACCGAATCCTCCCAGGAGACCTCGGGAGAAACCGACCAAGGGACCGAGATCTCTACCATATCATCCACACCGAGTGATTTCCATGTCCGCACCCGGTTGAACTCGTCAGCCCAGTCCCATGAAAAAGGAAGAGTGTGCAGGTGCTCCATTCTCTTTGAATACCAGTAATTCTGCCTTTTACCATCTTTTATCCAAGCAAGATTATTCGGAACCTTGAGCCCGAAACACCATGTCGTGAGGGGAATATAATCGGAAGATTCGCCGTTCCACGCCGCTGTAATACGCTCTTTGCTTGTCATTGTGCACTTCCTTCGTTTGTCGTGATTCACCTTATCATATAATAATTGCCGGTCGTTGCCAATGCGAGAATAATATCTTTTTAATTGACTGGGACTGAAGAGGATACTATATTAAAGAAAAATTATATTCGGAGCAAAACATGACTATTAAAAAAAGAAGTAAAGTTATTTACGCAGTGCTGGTGGTATTGTTCATGCTCCCGACGGTGCTCTTCGGCATCGAAAGCTTTAACAAGGAAGATGCGTTTCTCACCTTCTCTCCTTATGTAGAGCTCGGGTTCACAAAAGTGCTCAACCATACACTCCAGTTCGGCGAAGACGGTACAAATTTTGATTATGTAAAACAGGGCGGCCAGGAACTGCTCTTCTTTTTTCAGCGGTACAGCCTCGACGTCGGATTGGGCGACAGAAACACACTTACCTTTCTCTACCAGCCGCTCACCCTGGAGACCCAGACCAAGATACCCGAAGACAAGAAGAACGGAGTGACCATTGAAGATGTTACCTTTGCCCCGGGCACCGGGCTCGACCTGAAGTACGGGTTCGATTTCTACAGAATAAGCTATCTTTTTTCAATTGTCCGCACAGAACGGTTCATGTTCGGGGCCGGACTCTCTCTTCAGTTCCGTAACGCCTCGATCGTATTCGAAAGTACCGACGGCAGTGACATCACCGTAAACCAGAACTTAGGCCCCGTTCCGATCATAAAATTGAAATCCGAATACCGCTTCCCGTGCGGAATTTTCTTAGGGGCCGAAGTAGACGGTTTTTACGCCTCATCCGCAATTTTCAACGGTGCAGACTTCCCCTTTACGGGATGGATCTACGATGCGACATTGCAGGCGGGTACTGAAGTCAATCCGGCAACGGACATGTACATTTCGGTACGGCTCTTAGGCGGCGGCGCTTTAGGTACTTCTGATTATGAACGGGAAATCTGGACGGAGAGTTCATCGGGCTACACCGAAAATGATCTTACCACTCTCATCTTTGCCGTTGGAGCGAGGCTAAAATAAATCTGAACTGATAACACCGGCCTGTCTGCGGGTATGTATGGTTACACTTCCACTTCGGCTGCAGTAATGACGTTTCCGTCAGGGTCGAAGAATTTGAGCATTTTCATTCCTTCTTCGTAGAACTCGGTCACGTCCCCCCGCAATTCCACATCGTTTTCGAGCAGATGTGCTTTGAACTGTTCCAAGTCTTCGACACCGAGCGTTATAAACTGATTGAGAGGGGGGTCATCCCGTTTTGCCCAGCGGTTTAAGGCAAGATAGCCAGTTTTGAGTCCCGGTATCGAAAGTTCAACCCATCCCTGAGATTCAAACGCACGGTTGAATCCGAGTATGTTGCAGTAAAAATTGACCGCTCTTTTGATGTCACGTGACCATACAAACGAAATGATATTCTTATACTGAGGTTCCATGCTCATACACTCCTGCTTTTCCTGGCCTGGGCTTTATTTCCAGGCCTATTGTAAACAGTTTTCGCCACCCCTTCAATACGCCGACATTGCAGGATATAATTACGGTCATGGAACAGGACAAGACCCGGGAGTTCACAGATAAAGTAGTACTGATTACCGGCGGGTCGAGCGGGATCGGTCTGGCCGCGGCCAGACTCTTCAGCGAAGCCGGTGCGAACATCGTCATTGCGGGCCGAAATCTCGAGAAACTGAGCAGGGCCCGGGAGGAACTCGAAGAGATAATCCGCAAAGGGAAACCGGACAGATGGGAGTGTGCGGGTTCCGTTCATAGTATCGAGGGGGACGTGTCCCGGGCAGACCAATGCAGAAAGATCGTGGAAGAGGCGGCCGCGGCGGTCACCCCGGCACGACTCGATATCGTCGTTAACTCGGCGGGGGTGTGGCTGGAAGGTGATGCTGACCAGGTGAGTGAAACAGATTGGGACACCGTGATGGACACGAACCTCAAAGGGACTTTTTTTATCTGCCGCTACGCCATACCGCAACTCGAAAAAACCGGGGGATGCATTGTTAATGTTAGCTCTGATTCCGGATTGGTGGGAAACGACCGGGCAGCGGTCTATTGCGCATCCAAAGGAGGGGTGACCCTTCTCACCCGTTCTCTTGCGGTCGAACTTACGCGGAGGGGAATTCGGGTGAATGCAGTGTGTCCGGGAGATGTAGAGACCCCCATGCTCGATAAGGCGGCCGAACAGTACGGAGGGGATGATCCGGACCGTTACCGGCGGGAGACATTAGTGCCCTATCCCGATCAGAAGCAGAAGCGGTTCATCCGGCCGGAGGAGGTCGCGGAAACGATACTCTTTTTATGTTCTTCTAAAACAGCCGCCATCAACGGTGCATGTGTTTCTATTGATTTCGGGCTTACTGCAGGATATTAAGCGTTCGTTAGTCCGGATTCTTTTTTCAAGCCCGGAACTATACCGGCAAGTGGGGCGGTAAGCAGTAACCCCGCTCCGAAAATAAACAAGACCACATCATAGTTGGACAGCACAACACCCGCTACCGCACTTTTTTGAGGTAAAACCGCCGGATGGAGAAGCAGGGAGGCGATAAGCCGGCTCAATGCCCTGCTCCCGATAAAGGCAAAGCCTGAAAAGGAAAGAGCCAACGCTTTCCGGTCTGTCGTTATCAGACTGTACTCCTTAGCAGTCATAGCAATCGAAAACGAGGCGATCATAAAACCGAGGAAGAAGTGGAGTACCCCGTAATAGAAAACGACCAGCTCCGCGTTCATGAAAAAGCGAAGGAGAAAAGCAGCCGACAGGAGACCGATCCCTATATGAGTGATCATGAAAAACGGTCTCTTGCTTCTCCGGTCAACCAGAAACGCTCCGATTACAAAGCCTACAAGGTTTCCGATAAGTCCGAAGTTTGCGAGCATGACCACCTTCCCTTCTGAAAACCCAAGCACTTCTCTTTCGAGAAGTGCGAGCACCTGAAGTACGGCCCCTGCCAGCAGAAAGCGGATACTTACATATACGATAAACCGTACAAACCCCGGCTGCCGGAGTATCTTTTTAAGGGCACCGACAAACGGATATTTTCTATACTCTTTTACCTGCAACTCCGGAAGGGTCCGATAGAGAAAGAACCGGGTAAAAGCCCCTAAGGCAATAACGGCAAAGATGATTTGATACATCCTCACAGTCGGGAATCGTTCCAGCAAAAGGGAGGCACATGCTGCAAAAACAATTCCGGTTATCTGCCAGGAGAACCTGAGCACCCCGAAAAAGCGGCCCCGTTTCCCGGACGGGATAATAGGATGGAGTATGGAGTGCCAACCGGAACTGAACAGCCCCTCGCCTGCTGCAAAAAAGAGAATACTGATAACGGCAAAAGCCCTGACGACCTGTTCCCCTCCGAAGCCAGTAAGTACGATCAGTACAACCGCGGTCGTCCCCAGAATCGAGCCGGCCTGTCCCATCCGCTTCCTCCCCATTTGATCGGCCCGGTGGGAAGCTGGAATCCGGATAACCGCCTGAAGGAGAGAGACGACACTCAATAGGGAGAGGATGAGAGAGGCGGAGAGACCGAGCCTGCGAAAATAAAGAATGAGAAGACCGTTCTGTTCGATCGACTGCATCGCCAGCACGCCGAACACCTGACAGAGAACGGCGACATTCATCGCCTTCTCGTTTTCTCCGGCCAGCGGCGATCTCAGATTTTTAAACTTCGGTTTCCTCATGGTCCCACAATTGTTTTCCTGCCCAGAGAAACAATCCCGTAAACAGAGCAAAATAGATAAACATAAAAGCCGGGAGGGCCCGTTCGAGAGATGCGAACATCGAATCGATCAATTCGAGCTCCGCAGGAGGGGGAACGTACATGCCGACATCCTGATAGTAGGCAGAAAGCCCCTTGGAAATTATGGTCACTATCGTAGTTAGTGAAAAAAACGAATAGAGGGCCAAACTGCCGATCCAGCCTGCTTTCCGTTTTTTGAAAAGCAGGTAGACAAAAAAGATCACCAGAAACACCGTCATCACTGCCTTGATGATCCCGCCGTAAATGATAATTACGTATGCCACACTTCCTGCCGGGTAGAGCTGCTTGGACTGATCGAGAAAAAGGGTCATCACAAAGCTGAACCCCATAAGAAGCAACATTAAAAGAAGAAAAGCGGCAAAGAGAAGTTCTACGATTCCCACTCCTATCAGCAGTCCTCGGCGATTTTTATGTTGCTCTTCCATTAGAACGCCTCCTGATATAGTCCTCTGCGACTGAGGTTGATTTTACCTTCCCCTCCGGTTACAGTAAAGCCCGTCATGAACTGTGTAAACTGTAAAGGAAAATCGTGCCGGGACGGTATCGACTGCGCTGGCCACAATCTCGATCCTGCCGAGATACTCGAAGCGTATCACAATCCGGAAACCCAGCGGATTGTTCAGGCGGCCGCGGCGCTTGTTGACAACGGCAGGGCGGGGGCCCTCTCCCGTTTGGAAGAGGTTATAGAGTTCGCCGCCTACATGGAATATAAAACTGTCGGGCTCGCTTACTGTTTCGGACTCGAAGAGGAAGCCCGGAAGTTCTCCCGACATCTTGCTGCCCGGGGTTTCTCAGTGAAAGCTGTATCCTGTACGGTAACCGGACTCACCCAGGACCGTATAAACCGGGCCTCCACGATCACTGCGAAATCGTGCAACCCGATCGCCCAGGCGGAACAGCTCAACAGCGAAAACGTAGAACTCACCGCCGTGATCGGCCTCTGCTTAGGCCACGACATCCTCTTTCAGAAATATGTCCAAGGCCCTGTTACCACCTTCGCTGTGAAAGACCGGGTCTTTGATCACTGCCATCTAAAAGCGCTTAGATAATCCCACATCAAAATCAGCAGACGCCCTCATCCAGTTTTATATTGTGAACCCCATACTCAACGATGGGCGGTACACTGTTGCCACCCTAAAAAAAACTATGTGGTGAGGTTATTGAAATGCATTCAATTTTTGTTTACAATGTAGGCATGAAAAGAATACAGTACACCATCCGCGGAATACCGGAAAGAATTGATTCGATGCTGAAACAAAAAGCACGTGAAGAGCACAAAAGTCTCAATTCTGTGGTGCTGGAAGCAATAGAAAAAGGAATCGGGGCAGCGGATGAACCTGTTGTACATCACGATATGGACGATCTTGCAGGGAGCTGGGTTGATGATCCCGGGTTTGATCAAGCAATTGAGGCGTTTGAAGCAATAGACGAAGAGCTCTGGAAA
>CAZKZZ010000056.1:9125-19666 GCA_964557375.1 uncultured Spirochaetales bacterium
AAGACAGCACAATCTCACTCTTTTCAGTGACGACATCCACTTCGACCGCCTGCCTCAGCTGCCGCGAATATGAACTTACTGCTCAATCCCCTTCTCCAACAGCAGCATACAGTTTAAAAGCGCACGCGGCAGGTGGAAAAAACCCTTCATCCCCCCTTTGTGGGTGTGGGAGACACTGCCGTCCCGCCGGAGGTAGCCGAACCACTCGCCGTATTCAGGGTCGGGAAAGTGTTTGAACGTCCAGTAGTGGAGCTTTCGGTACCACTCGAGTAGTTCATTATCACCGGTTGCAACATAGCCTGCGAGCAACGCGTAGAGGCCCTCAACGTGGATCCAGAAGATCTTCTCGTCCCAGTCCTGGTCCTCACCCCAGTCTTCATCGTGATGGCAGGCTGCACACTCAAAGAGGTCGATATAGTTGTAGAGGCCCCCGTACACATCATCCCACCCCTTTTCCATGGCCCATTTCATGATCTCGCACGACCGGTCGATGATGGCGCGGTCATTCTTGTAGAGCCCTTCATGCAGGCAGAACCACGCCGACTCGAGGGCGTGCCCCGGGGTAATCTGCCTTCCCTCAGGCAGTTCCGTATCGACTGTGCCGTCTTTTCGTATCCGTTCGAACATCGCCTTGTGCTCGTCCTTTGCGTAGAGGTACAGCTCATCGTGGACCCAGTTCGCGATGAGCTCATCGTAGCGGGGGTCCGGCTCTACCTCACGCAGTTCCTGGGCGGTATTAGTGAGGATCATAGGCGTTGCATGGGCCTGATATGGATTATAAGCGACTCCGCTGCTCTCACTTTCCAGAGAACCGTTCTGCACGCGCTCCACTATTTCCCGGAACAGCCGTTTTGCGGAAGCAAGATACTCCTCCCGGTCTGCAGCTTTGGCGTACTCGGCATAGGCAAGCACGGCAAAACTCTCGGCAAAAATCTGGTGCGGCCTGCTGTACAGCGGTGTGCCGTCCCGCATCACCTTGTAGTAGGCGCGGCTGTCAGGGGCAAATGCGTGTTCATTGACAAAATCGAGCCCGTGTTTTGACGCTTCGAGCCACTCCTCCTGCTTCTCGACGGTGTTGTACAGTTTGGCAAACATATAGGATGCTCTCCCCTGTGTCCAGACGAGTTTTGCCGTCCCGTACGGACTCCCGTCCCGTTTGAGGTGTGTTATGTATCCGCCGTATTCCCGGTCGAGGGAATGCTCGAGCCAGAAAGGCACGCAGTCTTCGAGCAGTTCCTTTCTGTACTTACCGGCGAGTTTTTCGAAACTGTTTTGGTCTATTATTTCCTGCATGATACCCTCCTTTATACCGCAACCGGCTCGAGGCCGAACCTCTCCCGGTAGGCGTTAACCATGGCCATATAATTTTCCAGGGGCACGCTTGCCGTAATCGCATTGCTCGCTGTGAAAATGTGTCCGCCGTCTCCCCAGCCTGCATCGATAATCTCGTTAGTAAGAGAAGCGATCTCCTCAGGTGTGGAAAATGTCAGGATTGTACCGCAGTCCATGTTCCCGAGAAACGTGATACGCTTTCCGAACCGTTCTTTGAGTTTTTCTAAATCCATTCCGGCTTTCATGTCGATTTCCAGGTAACAGTCCACTCCGCACCCGGTTAAAAAATCGTCGATTACCGGCCAGATGTCTCCGTCTGTCGCGTTCACAGAGTATTTTCCCGCCGCCCTCACCCGGTCGGCGCATTTCCGTACTTCCGGGACGATGAATGTACGGTAACAATCCTCGGAGATAAGCAGTCTGTTTCCTGCAAAGTCCCCACCGATTCCGATAAGTTCGATCCCCAATTCGGCATAATCATCGATCACGCTGAACGCCCGCTCCGTGGCCAGTCTGAAGTGCTCGACGGCTGCTTCCGGTTCTAAGAGCATCGCCTGCATCAGATCGGCGTCGGTCCAGATCCCGTGAAAATAGGCCGGGGCGGCGATCGGCAGATCGATCCCCCGCCTTTCCATCTCCCGGTTCAGTTTTTCGAATACCAGATACGACTCTCGGGGCAGTTTCCCCAACAGCATCTCCCGCACTTTTCCATTCCTCTCCCGAAGCCGGGCTGCGGGATCTCCCTCATGGGTCAAATCGAACTGGGTGCCGATTTCCTGAAGCGGATCGTAATAGTAGGTCTCCCCGGGAATAGGATTGGGGCTTATAAAGAGGAGATCATGGCCGAGTTTCTCGGCGATATCGAGCCTCGCCTGAACGTATTTGTCCACTGCCTTCTCGAGCCCGATTTCGCCGGCCTCTTCCAGCCACGGTCCGGAATCTTCTAAGTATTCGAAATAAGGACGTCCTAAAATCTCTACTGCCAGAGGCGGCTGGAGGATGTATTCGAAAACGGGAGTCCGGTCGGGTTCTCGGTGCTCGAGCGCGGCTATTACCCGTTCTCGGGAAGTCATCTTGTTCATTACAGCCTCCTTACCGGCCTTCTACACGGGGTTGTCACTACCCCTGGTAAAAATAATTGATGAATATATAACTGCTGATACCGCGAAACCGGGTATCCTCGTGTTTCTCAGAAAAGAGGACCTCGAGGGAGGCCGCTATCGGCCGGAGCGTGAGATTTAAAATTGACCTCTCGATAGACTCGTACAACACCCTGTTTTCATCGATCACATCACCCCGGAGTATGATCAGCTGCGGGTTGAAGATATTGGCTATGTCGGCCAGCTTTCGGCCGAGGTGCTCACCGATTTGATTGAACAGATTACGGGCGAACCGGTCCCCGTTGTTCGCCGCTTTGATGATGTGTCTAATTTCCAGGTTATCCGGATCATGATCACAATAAGCAAGGATCTCGCTATGGACCCCTTTCGCCAGCCCCTCCCGGGCAAGGGCAATAACGTGTTGTTTGGAGCTTATCGTCTCCAGACAACCGGTGTGACCGCAGTAGCACAGCTTCCCCTCGTCGGTAAAATGGGTGTGCCCGAGCTCCCCTGCATAAAAACTGCTCCCCATATAGATCTCTCCATTGACGATGATGCCCATACCGATTCCTTCACCGAGCATCACACAGAGAAAATGGTCCACCCCCACTCCCATGCCGTAGTACTTCTCCATCAACGCGCAGGCGTTGGTATCATTAATGAGGAAACAGGGCCGCTCATACTTTTCTTCTATAATTTGTCGCAGAGGAACATCGTACCAGCCGTTGGCATAAAGGTATTCGTGGGAAATACCTTTGTTCGGATCGATAAACCCTCCGAGACCGATACCGATGCCAATTACTTTTTTCTCGAGCTTGTCGGCCGCTTCCAGCATTCTGTCTATGCATGTAAACAGAAGCCCTAAGAGCTCTTCTTTCGGAATCCCCTGATAAGTGGGTGCGGAAAATCGGGCCGCCTCTTCTCCGAGGACATCGATGAGAACGGCCTCCATGTACGTTAAATTGAATACGACCGCAATATTAAGCCCTGCATCCGGATTGAGCTCCAGATACGTAGACCGTCTTCCTCCGGTAGAAACCCCCTCGTCCGTCTCTCTTATAAAGCCCATGTCGATCAACGTCTTTACATACTTTACAACCGAGGAGAGACTCATATCGAGTAAGTTCCCCAATCGGGACCGGGTAAGCCGTTTATGGTCGAGGACCGTTTTGAGAATCGTACGCATCCTCGTCTTTTGAATAGACGAGAGGTTTGAGCCGGCAAAAACCATATCAGTTCACCCCGTTACCCTTTCAAAGCTCCAGCGCTTATTCCGCTGATAAAATCTTTCTGCATAAGCCACATAATAAGGAGGACCGGGAATACTATTACACATCCCATGGCTGCCATTGGTCCCCATATCAGCCCCTTATCGGTAATGAATCCGGCAATGATAACCGTAAGCGGTTTTGCCTTGTTTACGGTGAGGATGACAGCGTAGAGGAACTCGTTCCAGGAGTAGATGAAGGTAAGCATGCCGGTTGCAACAAGTCCCGCCTTTACCATGGGGGTTGTGACATAGATATACCGCTGGAGGAGGGAACAGCCGTCGAGCATGCTCTGCTCTTCCACCTCGTAGGGCGCTTCGGCATAGAAGCCGATCATAAGAAGAATGACTAAGGGAAGATTAAAACTGGCGTTCATGATGATGAGGGCCACTACACTGTCCATAAGCCTCAGGGTCCGAATGATGTAGAACACCGGCACTGCCACGACCACAGCAGGATACATCTTTTGGACGAGGAACCAGCCGCCCAAGATCTCCTTTATCCGTTTAGGTAAGGCGCCGTTTATAAGCGTGTAGGCAGCCATACTGCCGAAGAGTGCGGTAACCACGGTCGTCCCCGCACCAATGAGTATCGAGTTCATCAACCCCTTGAACAGTTCATATTTTACCACCGCATCGACAAAATTCTGAAAGGTAATTTGCGTAGGGAAAATAACGGGGGGGTCGGCAAAATATTCCTGTTCCACTTTAAAGGCATTGGTAACGAGCCAGTAAAACGGAAAGAGAATCACAATGAACAGGAGAATCATCACGATAACCCTGGTGGGAAATCCCAGAAAATTGCTTAAATAATTGTCGCCTTTCGGCTTTGTCGATTCTTTTCTCATCAGTCTACCCCCTTTATCCCAACATCCGAAGCTGCCGTGTGCGAAGACGAATAAATCCAAACGCAATCAGAGACATGGAGATGATGAACAGGATAGCCGTTGCCGAGGAGTAACCTACCCTGAGGAATTTAATTCCCTGCCTATAAATATAGGTGGGAAGCATCTCCGTAGCATTTCCCGGCCCTCCCTGGGTCATCACGAATATGGTATCAAAAACCTTGAACGCATCGATAAACCTGATCATGGCCACGATGATGACGACCGGTGCGGTAATAGGAAGCACAATTCTTGTAAAGACTTTCCAGGGTGATGCTCCGTCGACCCGGGCCGCATCGAGAAAACTTTTAGGAATTGCCTTGATGGAGGAAAGGACCAGTATCGAAACGAAAGGAACAAACTGCCAGCAGTCAACGAAGATGATCGTGTAGATCGCTATCCGGTAATCGCCGAGCCAGGAGACATCGGGAAGACCCACTATATTTAAAAGATAATTGATAATGCCATACGTGCGGTCGAGCATCATCCGCCAGAGGGTCCCGGAAGCAACCGGAGCGATGATCATCGGGACCAGGAGAAAGGTAATAAGCAGACGGGACAAACGATTATCATCCGAGAGCATCATAGCGATGATTACTCCAACGACCACCTGAATAGATACCGAAATCAGAGCAAAATGAATATTGTTCCCCAATGCCTGCAGAAACAGCTCATCCTGGAACATTCCGATATAATTCTCGAGCCCGACAAAGATGGGTTTTGGCTGCAGATTGAGTTTATATTTAAAAAAACTCAAACCTAATCCGTAGCCCAGCGGAATGAATGCCGCAATAAGCAGGATGAGGAAAACAGGTACGAGAAAAAGCCAGGAAAAAATCTTGTCTGTCCTGTCCTGGGTAATGTTTCGTGAAATCAACATGGTCCTCACCTCCAAAAAATGGGTTAGACCGTCCAATAATGAACGATCTAACCCGTATCTGCAATATTACAAAGCCATTACCGGTATTACCTTCCGGTATTCTCAATTCCTTCAGCAGGCGGATATTCTCCGAGCAGCTCTTCGAGTCCGTTTTCCATATACGTGACCGCTCTTTCTCTGTCCCACTGTCCGGTTACATAGTTCGCGACCGCGTCACGCACATAGGTTTCAGCCATGGTCCCGGCGGGTATTCTCCACCAGATGATCGCACCGCGCTCAGATGCTTCTTTATGCGGGTAGAGTTTGCTGTTCTTGACTTCCGGTTCTTCCCATACCGAATCTCTGGACGGAAGAATCGCATAGTCTACGAAATTCTGGAGCTGTTTTTCTTTGCTGGTATAGAACTTTATCCATTCCCAGGCAGCGTCTTTGTTCTTTGAAGCTTCAGGAATTCCGATATCCCAGGAAGAGAGAACGGTCACACCGTTTTTCTCATATGGTATCGGAGAAATCGCCCATTTATCGACAATTTTTGATTTTTCAGGATTGTCGGCATTCGGCGCGATGGTAAGTGTCGGCCAGGAAAAGGCAACTCCTGCATTTCCCTGAAGGAAAGCGGCATCCGATTCGGGAAGTCCCCAGGAGGGTGCTGCCGGATCGGCATAATCGAACCACCGTTTTACGATATCGAGCGCCTCCCGTGTCTCAGGAGCATCGATGGTGACGTTCCAGTACTCATCTGCCCACCGGCCGTCAAGGGACCAATGGACCATCATCCACAAACCGCTCAGCTGCTCTTTGACACCCGGAATGGCCACTGCATACAGACCATTGTCCGGGTCATGGATATCTTCGCACATTTCGAAAAACTCGTCCCAGCTCTGTGGGAAATCATCGATGAGGTCGGTACGATATGCCAGGGTCTGGGGTGTGTTGGAAAACGGAATTCCCATAATCTTGCCCATCCATTTTCCGGACTGTTCCCAGAGGCCCGGGATAATGTCTTCGGAGTCCCAGTTGTCTCTCTCTATATACGGTTGTAAGTCTTCCATATACGGAGCAAACTCCCCGTCCCACTGACAGGCGGGAGTTACTACATCATAGGTCGAATCTCCCGTAGAGAGGGCCAAGCCCATCTTTTCGTAGAGCGTAAGATAGGGAAAATCGACCACTTCGAGTTCGATTCCCGTCTCTTCTTTGAACTCGGGAGCATACTCTTTTGCGGCGTCCGCGTAGGTAGCGGAAAAGTATAGTGCGGTAATTTTCTGTCCCGCGTACGGTTTTCCTTCTTCCGCAGCCGGGGCTTCTTTCTCCCCTCCCGCGAATACGGAAAAACTTACTGCGATAAGCAGCACCAAGAAAATCAAGCAGATTTTTCTCATGTTTCTCTCCTTCTATTGAGAATTGGATTGAAATAAATTATACCGTGCCTTTTTTTTCTTGTCAATAAATAAAATATTTTTTACGCTAACTTGCCCATAAATTACCAATTTAATTGACAGATTATTTTAAATATTTAATAATAGAACAACTTGAATTCAATAAGGTTTATTAGAGGGCTTTTTGACTGATACAGGATACGACTGCATTGAACAAGCGCTGCAAGGCCTCAGCTGCTCGCGCATTCCCTGTTTTCCGCTGATTGATGCGGCCTTCGCCTCCGCATACAGCGGCTACAACCTCCGTGAGGTTCAAACAGACCCTGCAAAACACGCTGAAGCACTCGAGCGGTGCGCCCGAGGACTGCCCGTAGACGGGGTGTACATCAATCTCTCTTTGAGCAGAAAGCAAGCGGCTTCCGGAGACGCTGCTCAGGTAATAATCGATAACGCGGTTTCGATATCCATCCCTGAAAACGACGTTCTTTCCATATCCGAGACCGCCGTTGCCGATCTCGATGATTCCCGCATAACTGAGGCGGCCCTGTTCCATCCCGGCATGCTCGAGACATACCGCCTCATCACTGAGGATATCAAACAGGAGTATGCGGTGGTTACCGGGCTTACCGGTACATTCTCTCAGCTTGCTTTTCTCTTCGGTGTACAGAACCTGCTCATCGAACTGCTCGACCGTCCGGAGCAGGTCCGCCGCACGCTCGAGCAGCGGCATGTGACCGTCATGGACCAAGTCGATGAGCTGTGTGCTGCGGGGGTACGGTTTGCCTGGATCGGCGAGGGACTGGGCTCTGGAAGTCTCATTTCACCGGAGCAGTACCGAGAGTTCGTTCTCCCCTATGAGCAGGACATCGCCCGGCGGTTTCGGGAACAGGGCGTACTGACACTGCTCCACATCTGCGGCAACATAAAAAACAGCCTCGATTTTATTGCCCAGTCCGGCGTGGACGGGATCGACCTCGACTACCCGGTACCGATAGAAGCGGCTTTTAACGCTCTCGGGTCTGAGACCTCAGTTAAAGGAAACATCAACCCCGGACTGTTTCTGCCCGGACACGCGGCAGAGCTTACCGAAGCGTGCCGCACTGTACTCGAACGCGCTGACGGGCATCCCGGATTCATTATGTCTACCGGGTGCCTCGTCCCCCGCGATTCGACCGAAGAGGCTTTTCACATCATGAGGACGGAATGTAACGACTACACAAAGGAGCCGAAAAATGGATAAAAAAAGGATAGAAGAACTTGCAGAATCTTTTTATCTGGATCTAGTAAACGACACCATGAAGTTCTGGACCACACACGGGATCGACCGTAAATACGGGGGGTATACCACTTTTCTCGACCGTAAAGGCGACCTGCTGAGCACCCACAAACCGATGTGGGTGATGGGCCGGTTTGCCTGGACGTTGAGCAGGGTGTACAACGATCTCGAACAGCGGGAGGAGTGGCTCGAAGCGGCGAAACACGGAGTCGATTTTATCAAGAAATTCGGATTCGATTCCGACGGCAGGATGTTCTATACGGTGGAACGTGACGGACGGCCGATTAGAAAGCGGCGGTACCTGTTTACCGAAACATTCGCCGTCGTGGCCCTTGCCGAATTCGCAAAGGGGGCAAAAGATAATGAGGCGTACAATCTGGCCCGGGATACCATGAAACTCATCCTCGATTACTACAAGGACCCGTCCAAGCTCGAGCCGAAGTTTATTCCGGAAAACTTCCAGGCTAGAGGCCACTCTATGGCCATGATCCAGATCAACACCTTACAGGTGCTCCGGGGAGCAGCTCGGGCACTGGGGGTGGAGCCTTCCATTCCCGGCCACGGCCCGATCGACGAGCTGATCGAGCTCGCCATTGGAGAGGTGTTCGGATACTTCGTAAAAGAAGATAAAAAAGCGCTCCTCGAAACGGTCGGACCCGACGGTGAATACCTGGGGAATATTCCTGAAGGACGGTGCATCAACCCGGGCCATCCCATCGAGACGGCTTGGTTCGTCATAGAAGAGGGCCGCCACCGGGGCGATACCACGCTTATAGAGAAAGCCCTTCCCGTCCTGGAGTGGTCCCTTAATTGGGGATGGGATGAGAAGTACGGCGGGCTGTTCTACTTCGTCGATGTCGAAGGGCGTCAGCCGGTCCAGCTGGAGTGGGACATGAAGCTGTGGTGGCCCCACAACGAGGCAATATACGGCACACTTCTCGCCTATCATGTAACAGGTGATCCTAAATGGGAAAAATGGTTTGAAAAACTGTACGAATGGTCCATGATCCGATTCCCCGACAAACAGTACGGGGAGTGGATCGGCTATCTGCACCGCGACGGAACCCCTGCTTTGGATATGAAGGGAAACAATTTCAAAGGACCGTTTCACATCCCCCGCCAGCAGCTTTTCTGCCACTTGCTCTGTAAGGAGATGCTCGGGGAAAAGCCGGCCTCTGAAGGAGTGTGAGATGAGCTCAGATATGACCGCGTTAGAACGCACACAAAAATCGATACGGGGTGCGAAGGTGGACCGCCTTCCCCAGTTTCCGATATCTCTGGCCAGTACATGCGAGATTATGGAGGTTAAGCAGCGGGATTTCTCCCTCGACCCTGAAATCATGTCCGATACCCTCATTGCTTTCCGGGAGAAGGTGGGATGTGACGGCATCTACGTATCCCGGGACAACTGGGTGTACCATGAAGCGCTCGGGGGGGAGCTCATTTTCCCGGAGGATGATGAGTCGTACAGTAAGAAGACCATCCTCGATTCTTTGGACCAGTACACTCGGCTCTCCGTTCCCGACCCGTGGGACGCACCGGGGATGAAAACGCTCCTGAAAGCTGCCGAAAAGACAGTCGAGGCGGTCGGAGACGAGTACTACATTCAAGCCAATATCGACACCGGCCCGTTCAGCTTAGGGGCGGTGCTGCTTGGAGCGGAGAAGTTTCTCCTCGACATCATGACTGAAGATAAGGGACTGATAGATGAGTTTCTCGACTTCTGTACGGAGGTAGTGATTGCCTACGGAAAAGCGATGATCGAAACCGGTGTGCACGGTATCCAGTTCGGTGATGCGACGGCGAGCCTCATGGGCCCGGAACACTTTGGGAAGTTCGCCCTCCCCTGGGAGAAGAAGGCCGTCGATGAGCTTACCGGCAGGGAGTGCGACATCTGGATCCACATCTGCGGAAAGACCGATCAGTTTCTCCACATGCTCAAGGAACTGGATTTTCACGGCTTCGAAGTGGATGCAAAAGTCCCCATGACGACCGCACGCGACCTGTTAGGAGAGAAGATTGCCATCAAGGGAAATCTCGACACCACCTTTCTGCTCCGCGAAACACCTGAAGCGGTGTATGCAGCCACTCAGGAGATGATCAGAAGCGGTAACTTTAAAACAGGGGTGGTGGTCTCCCCGGGCTGCGGGGTACCCCGGATGACCCCGCTCGAAAATCTCATCGCCATGCAGAAGGCGTGCGAGGATTATACATTCGATAATTGAAGCAGCAGGACGTTATCTCCGGTTTTATTAATCGGAGGTGCGTATGAAAATAATAGGCTGCCCGGATTCGTCCTCCGGACAGCCTTACTGTCACACTTATTCTAGTAAAGAAGGATCAGCAGAGGTATTACCACCGCCTTCCCCGGTCGTCCCATCGTCCGCCTTTACCGCATGGGCCGGGCATCCCGCGTCCTGCCA
>CAZKZZ010000057.1:0-19479 GCA_964557375.1 uncultured Spirochaetales bacterium
CAGTGGCTGCTCGATGCAGAAAAACCATACGTCCATTTTACCGCCCGCCGTTTGCTCGACGCCGCCCGTTTCGATGAAAACGACAGAAGCGAGCTGCTCTCCGATCCATTCGTACTCAACATTGCCGACCGCTGCCGGGGATGGCAGGAGTATGTGGTAAAGCGACACGACAAGGCGGACCAGCCCCTTCACTGGCTCTCCCTCCTCGCCTACCTCGGAGTAAAGGGTTCCGATGCACCTCTACGGCCGATTGTCGAAGAAATCCTCTCCTTTACCGACGAGAAATGTATCCCCCAGATTCTTCTCGAAATTCCCCGGGTGTTCGGAGGGAGTGATGCTCCGGTCCGTTCCTGGGTACTCTGTAACTACCCCACCGTCCTGTATGCACTGCTGGAATCGGGAGTAAGAAACGAAACTACCGATGCCGCCCTGGAATCTCTCATAGAGCTGGGAAGTGAAGAAGGGTATCACTGTATAAGCTCGATGCCGAAATTCAGAGGCCCAGGCCCCAAAAAGGACATCTGCCCCTACGCCACGCTGGTTACGGCAAAGGCACTGAGTGTGCTCCCGGAAACGCGGTCTGTTCCTTCGGCCCGCAATGCTGTAGAGGCGATACTGCACCACTGGGAGAACCGGGGGGAGAAGAAGCTGTTCCTGTTCGGGGTAGGGACCGACTACAAAAAACTGAAGTTTCCCTTTGTCTGGTACAACCTGCTCCACGTCCTCGAAGTAGTAAGCAGGTTCGAATGGGCTACAAGTGATCCGCGGTTCGAGGAGATGATCAAGCTGCTCCTGGAAAAGAGTGATGAAGAGCTCCGGTTTACACCGGAGAGCATGTACATGTTCTATCGTGGGCAGGATTTTGCAAATAAAAAACAGCCGTCCCGGATGCTCACACTGGCTGCATTGAAAATCCTGATACGGGCGGGAAAGGTGTCGGTGTAGAGTTCACTTCGTCAGCCGGTGCCACAAATCGAGCAGAGTCTGCATCCGTTCTCTACTCTCCGGTATCTCCCGGTGGATGAGGATGGCCCGGGCATCGTTTTTCTTGACCGACTCTGCTACGCGCTCGATAAAGGTTTCGCTATCTTCGTCTTCTTCTTTGGGAAGATGGCCGAAGAACACCGTACCAGTCCTGCCGCAGAGCTTCATTACCTCATCGAGATCATAGAACTCAGGATTTCCCAGATTGATTGTAGAGATGAGGGATTCATTACACACCGCGGTCAGAAAATCTTCATGCCTACCGCAGTAATGCATGAACCCACGACCAAACGGACGTAAAGCTTCTTTTATATACGGCAGACAGAACTTCTCGATGTGTTCCATGGATAGGAGCGTACAGGAGTCTTCTGAGATGCGGACCCCGGTAGAAGGGAACCACACCCCCCGAAACATTCCGTGCCCGTGTACCATAGAAGTCGTATTTTCACCGATTAGGTTTTTAAAAAAACGGGTTGCGTGTAAAAAGAGTTCGAGACTTTTCTTCTGCAGTTTTTCTACCAGTTCCGGCCTGTCGAATAAGAGATAGAAGGCATCAGTTCCGATTACAAGATGGGTAAGATCGAAAACACCCTGGGTGTCGGGAATGTATGGTATTGTCTTTTCGAGTTTTCGGTCCATTTGCCGGACCTTCTTATAAAATTCAATTGCAAGAGCGATTTCTCCTTCGGTCGTGAAGCTGTCCAAGTCCTTTTCTAAATACTCTTCCGGCCGCAGGTGCCCTTCAAGCCAGGGGTGGGCATTCTGCTGCACCTGGATCGGCATCCCTAATCCGGACGGCAGCAGGGTCGTGCCCAGGTCCGCACGGATTACCGGCAGACCGTCATCTATTACCCGGTCGAACCGCTCTTTCTGAATGACAGCTTCTTTGAATAGCAAGTCCACCGAACCGTGCTGCCGAACCAGATCATACTCGACATAGTTCTGACCTTCGGCAAGATGCGGTTCTGCAAACAGGAGCAGGGAGGGCCCCTCCCCCTTCCAAAAAGATTCGAAAACAGCTTTTTTCTTTATTATATTGTCTTCCATAAGTAGCGTATCCTTCGATTTTTTTAAGGGGTTTGGTCATGAGGTGCCCCGTTTTCTAACCTAGCTAGAGAAAGCTTCACATATACTAAGCAGTTTCTTTACCCGGCTGTCCGGCGTGTCTGCCTGAATATCCGCCATGACCACATCGCAGGGAGATAACTCGTGAAAGATTTTCTCCATATCTTTTCTGATTGTCTCTATCGGTTCTTGATGCAGCGTCCAGGGTGAATACATAACAGCCCGTCTCGTCTTGTGGAATGTCTTCTTTACCCTGGGAAGATCCGACATAATCCCCATATCGAGGTATCCAAGTTTGGGAAGCTTCCTAAGCTCATCGATATATGGTGTGATGTCCCAGTTGCAGGTGTGGACACCGAACCGCTCGAACCGGGCTGCAATACGTTCCTCCCGCGGACGGATAAACGTTCCATACGCCTGGGGAGAAATCATATTTACTACACAGTTACTCACCGACATCTGATTGATGGTGAACCCACTTTCACGTTGTCTTTCCTGGACCTTCACACCGAACTCGATCATGACCTCAGTGATGAGGTCGAAAAATCGGTGGGCAAAGTCAGGTCGAACAGCCATGTCGATAAAGATTTCCTGTCCCCGAATATTAAACGCATTGTTTAGAACCCCCTGCCAGTTGAGATAACCGTGTATCGGGCCCCACTCTTTTTGGATAACATCCATCTGCGCAAACAATTCGTTGATCACGGGAGACCGAAGTACAGAGTCAGTATCGAGAGATTCTATCTCTTCGGCTGTACGTTTTCCCTCCGGGTCCAGTTCCGGCCATTTATCGGAATAATACCGGAGCGGAATACCGAACAGATGGGGGATGGGATACGCGCCGTACACACCGGAGATCGTTGCAAGGTCCCGCTCATCATCTTCCCGCCAGTAGGCGACTTCGGGAAATGTTTCAATGAGCTCCCCCTTCATTTTGACGAGCTCTTTTCGGCGGAAAACAGGGTCTTTATGCCACCTCTCTCCCAGATCTACACCGCAGCGCTTTACAAACCAGGCAGGCTCGAACCCGAGAGAAACCCGCATCGGCGGTTCTGATCCGTCTACAGGTTCACGCCGGGCAGGACCGCCTATTGGGATATGATTTCTCAGCTGTAATAGTGGCATACAGTACTCCACAAGTGGTTTTTTACTAGTGCTCTATTTTCTCACAAACCTGCATAGAATGGTAAGCATTTTGGAAATTTGATAATGACTTATTTTTTCTCGAGCTGATAATGTCAATAAACTCTTCAAATTCATCGATAAAACCGGCTTTTTTAAACTCAGAATGTTTCGGATCATCTAATATTTTTTCAGATTCAAAACAGTTATTGGTTGTATTTTTATATATGTGGAGCTCACTTTCTTGAGTGTCTGTAAACGGTTGGGCGAGAGACATGTGAATGAGTTGGTTCTTAGCATATATATCGTACCATTCTACGCTTATACCGGCAAAAGGAAAAAATTTTATCACCCCTTTTAGACCGGATTCAAAAAATAGTTCAACGACTTTATTCGGTATCGTCCTGTCCCATGGATGACTACAAACCACTTTGATATCACTGATAGGTCCAAAAAGATATTCGAAAAGATTAATAGCATGTATCCCGGTTTCAGTAATAAAATTTTTATCGTTTCTCTGCCTTCTATAAAACCCGCATTCAACATAATGAAGAGTCTCGAGATCATCTATTTTACTTTTACATGTTTTAACCAAGGGGGCATATCTGCGATTGAAAGCAACAATATTCGGTACTGTTACAGTACGTGCAAGGGTTTCCGCCTCTTCGCCTGTTTTCCCGGGAGGCTTCTCACATAAAATTGGTATTTTTTTTCTTCTAATTTGTTCAATAATCGAAAAAGTAATCTCTTTAGATACAACGACACAGATACCATCGATATCTCCATCTTCTACGAGCTCATCCAGAGTATTGTACACTCGTTCAATATTGAAACTTTTTTGAAGGGCTTCAGCCTTTTCTCGTGTCCGGTTCCAAATGCCGCGTACAATTACATCATGAGTACGTTGTAATTCCTTAATAACGGGTAAATGAATATTCGTAACCCAAGTACCGGCACCGATGACCGCGAGTTGTATTCTTTCGTTTAGGTCTGTAACGGGACTGTTAATGGTGCCTCCTTGATCCATTCTGTAGTAACGCTAACCTGATTAATAATATATCTGTTTTCCGTAAACGTAATGTTAATAGCGTTATTGCTGTCCAGAACCATAGAAGGATACGAAAACTCCCCTTCTCCGGAGATAATTTCACGCAGATACGGCCATGTACCCCCTGAATCCTCTGATAGAGCAATGGAGAGGTTATTTCGATTTGAAGATGAATTATTGAAAACAAGAATTATTTCCTTATTTTGATTCATTGTCATGTCAATAGCGCTGTCCGGGTTAGGGATATTGGTAGGTGTGCAGATATTCCAGCTCAACCCATGATTATAAGAAATACTTTGCCATATATGTCCTTGGTTAGTACGACCGAATAATAAAAAAGTATCTTCACAGGTTTTTAAAAGAGTCGGCTGTATCACTTTACCCCGGGCCATTGTTTCGGCAACTAAATTTGCGGAAAGAGGTTTATCCAAGTCTCTAATTATCATTATGTAAGGGCAGTGCGTTCCCTCATGATATAGGGGAAACAGGATATGTTTCTTAGAGGTCAAAACCGGTTTGGTTTTAGCAACAAATCCCAAATATGGCAAAAAGAGAGAAGGTTTCTCCCAGGTAACTCCCGAATCTGTAGATTTTGAATAAAAAAGAAACCCCCGTTCCCAAGACTCTTCTATTAAAGCAGAAAAAACAATATGAATTGCAGACTCATTTTCGAATCGCCATAGCACCGGATTACCTAACGGCATGCCGTGAAAATCAAATAACGTTTTATCTTCTTGCCACGATGCATCTTTAGGCCCTTTTCGAGCAATTTTTATTACTGTCTGTGGTGAAGTTTCATAAGGTCCTTGGTACCATACACAAAGCAGGCTTTCATCAGGCGCCTCGACAAGGGAAGAACAATGTACGATAGCCGCTTCTTGTTTTATTTCTTTAATCCGGTCCAATTTACATGTTGCCATTACCTGCTCCTCTTTCAAAAATGGATTGCGAATAACGGTTTGTCAGCGCTTGGAGTTGCTGTATTTCACATTTCTGTGATGATGATAACAGCTCTGCATTGCGGACCCGAGAAGCAATATTCATTTCAATTCCCTCTAGAGTTAAGAAATACTTTGCATTGACCGGATACAGTTGCCCTTCAATAAGAGAGGCAACTCCCAAAAAATCCTGCAGCTTCTCTGCAATGCTATTATCATAATCATAATTTGTGATCATCCAATTGTATAATTGCGGATGAAAGTTACCCATCACTCCACAATATCCGGCATATCCAAGCTGCATGGAAACAAGAAATGTGGCCGCATTCGCGTTAAATAATTTTAATTTTTTGTTTTTTAAGAGGCGTGCTCTTTTTTTTATTATTTCGAGGTCACTAGATGTATCTTTTAAGAAGAAAAATCGTCCGGTTTGAACACACCACTCTAAAGTGTCCTCTGTTATTATTCTTTTATACGGGAAAGGACACTCGTATAACCCCAGCATTACATTGTCCGGTATTGAAGCCAGAATTTTTTCAACATTTTTTTTCCACACACAATCGCCCTCTTCTTTTTGAGCAAAACGGTTATTGACCAATACAAAACCATCCACCCCGGTTTCAATTATCTCATTTATTTCACGTATCTGGTCTTTTATCGAATCGGATATATGCCCGGAAGCAATTACTTGTTTTCTACCGGCACACATTTGTAGGGTCCTTCGTGCAAGTTTTTTGCGCTCCTCAAGGCTCAAATAAAACATCTCACTAGATTGTGATACGGTAAAAATGCCTGCTACATTACGATTTATATACCATTCCAAAAGGGACTCAATGGCGTGGTAATCAATATTATTGTTTTCATCAAAAGGAGTTATTACAGTAGGCCATACTCCGGAAGCTATTTCTTTCTGTTTATTTTCATTTGTTTTCATATTAGTTTGCCTCGAGACTTTCCGGTTTAGCAAAAGGATGGGGAACAGGTGTTGGTTGCATATTCCAATCAACAGGCCGCCCTTGTTTCTGCGCTTTCAAAACCGCCACTCGGCGTTCCTCTTGCTGCCATCGCCGCTCATCACACTCATCCGGGTCCCATTTGTCTTCAGTTTTTTCCACTAATTCGGATAAGATACTTTTATATTCGGCGTTACCTGCCACATCGTTCCATTCATCAGGATCGTTTTCTAAGTCGTATAATTGCGGAGGATGTTCCGGGACATACACTAATTTATACTTTCCGAAACGTGTCATCCGCCATCCGCGCCACGTGCCCACACCAAAGTATTCGGAAATTACTAGTCCGTCACCGGACGCTCGAGAACCTTCTATGAGATCGGTCAAATCTCTACCTTCCGAACGCTCATAAACAGGCTGTACGCCGGCAAGAGCGCATAGTGTAGGTCCGAGATCGAGTAGGCTCACAGGTTCATTTATTCTACACGGTCTTAACCCTGGTATATACAAAATGAAAGGGACCCGCATTGACCATTCATAGGCACAGCACTTGAACCACAAACCGTGTTCCCCCATCATATCGCCATGATCGCTGGTATATAAAACAATTGTATTCTCTTCTAATCCGCATTCTCGCAATGTATTTAGAATACGGCCGATATAATCATCTATCATCGAAATACGGCCGAGCATTGCATGACGAGCTCGAATACAGACTTCATCCGAGACCGGTTCCTCTAAATGGGTGTTCTGACGAAACCAGGTCCCGTATGCATGATCACGTTCTCGATAATCCTCCGGGAGGTATGGCAATTCAATATCATTATCTTTATATAAATCCCAATATTCTTTAGGAGCATAATAGGGATAATGAGGTCCGGTAAAAGATGTACACAAAAAAAACGGTCTTTCGTCATCACTTCGAGCTAAACGTCTAAGCCCGTTTTGAGTGCGGAACAAAACTTCCTCATCATAATCCATATCGGACGTCCAACCGATTCCGCTTTCAAGAACACGATGCCTGGCTTGACCTTTATTAGGAGGATTTATATACACTCCGTCCCGACTCAAGTATGTCCAATCAAAAGTGGTCGGATATATCTCTTGCGTCCACCGTTCTTCGAAACCGTGCAATTGATCCGCGCCGACAAAATGCATTTTTCCACTTAAATAAGTTTGGTAGCCTCCTGCGCGTAAACTGTGAACAAAAGTAGGCCAATCAGAACCTAATGGACTGGCATTGTCCCAAACTTCAATGTCATGCACATGCCGCGAGGTCAACATTGCCGCGCGAGAAGGGGCACACAAAGGGCTCGGACAATAAGCCGCGTCAAAGACAACTCCCTTCTCTGCTAACTGATCAAGGGAAGGTGTGCGTGCCGAGGGATGTCCATAACAACCGTTCATAAAAACCGGATGTTGATCCCCCATAAGCATTAAAATATTCGGTTTGTTCATATATCACTCCTTAACTTTTTAAAAATTAACGTTTTACTATTAGCCCTTTATTCCACTTGTTAAGGTAACACCTCGAATAATATATCGACGTAAGAAAAGAAATATAAGGACCGAAGGCAACGCGGCTAAACTTGCTGCCGCCATAAACAAACCGAAATCAATATCCATTGAACCGTGCACGTGCATTAAACCGACCGGAAGCGTAAGCACTTCAGGATCACGGAGCGAAATCATCGACCAGAAAAAATCTTTCCAAGCCCAATTGAAAATAAAGATACCGAAGGCTGCTAATGCGGGTTTAGAGACCGGCAAAATGATTCTTACAAGCACAATAAAATGGCTACACCCTTCTACAAAGGCGATATCCTCCAATTCTCTGGGGATATTGATGAAAAATTGTCTCAGAAGAAATACGCCGATAGGCATTCCGATTATCGGAAAAGCCACACTGGGAAGAGTACCGATAAACCCCAATTTTGATATAGTAAAAAACAGAGGGATTACATTGACCTCCCAGGGTAGTAACATAAATGCCAAAAAGACAAGAAATAATGCGTCTCGACCGCGCCATCGAAGCCTGGAAAATGAGTACGCCGCCAGGCTCGCGACAATTAATGAACCTAGAGCCGTAATTGTTGAAAGGAAAAAGCTGTTGCGCACCCATTTAAAAAAAGGCCATTCATTGAGTAGTTCATTGATATGGTCGAGTGTGAAATGAGAAGGAATAAGCTTTGGAGGCGAAGAAAAGATTTCTTGAGTCGGTTTGAAAGCCGTGTCGACCATCCAAACCAAAGGCACAATCCACAGGATGGTAATTATAACCAATACAGTCGTCAATACTATAATCTGCAGTCTTCGTCTTTGCATCATTATTGGAGCTCCGATTTCAATCCGATAAATTTCACTCCTAAAAGTGTTAAAATTAATACAAAAACCAATAAAACCACTCCCGATGCGGCAGCTTTGCCCAACTCGAAATATTCAAATCCGGTTTTATAGAGGTAGAGAGCTAAAACTTCGGAGGACCTACCAGGCCCGCCTTCCGTCATGATAAGCATTTGGCCAAAAGAGCGAAAACCGGCTAGTATGGTGAGCACAAGGCTGAATAGAAGCGAAGGACGCATTAAAGGCAGTATAATATTAAAAAAGTTATGCCTCGGTTTCGCTCCATCTAACCGAGCACAATCAAATAGCGCATCCGGGATATCCTGCAATCCTGCAATGAAAACCAACATACGGTAACCGACAAGCCACCACGCCGTGCCGACAGCAATGGAGGGGAGCACCCATTTGGGGCTACTCAAGAAACCTATTTTTTCCAACCCCAAAAGCTGTAAGGCGTATTGAATAAGGCCATAGTCCCAATCAAAAAGCCACTGCCATGTCATAGCAACAATGGCGACCGTAAGTAGAAACGGGAAAAATAGTGCTGACTGTATAACTCCGGTTGTTTTCTGCCCGAAGCGAGATTGCAAACCCCATACTAATAGTGCAAATCCAAGCCCTAATCCCATTATCAAGGGAATAGAGAGAAGAGCGAACTCGAACGTGTTCAAAAGAGCATTCCAAAATCTCGGTTCATTAAAAAGAGCTTTGAAATTAGAGAATCCTACAAACTCCGTCCCGTGTAATCCAATCCATTTAAACATACTAATATAGAGCCCATAGAGCACCGGCCAAGCAAGAAAAACACCCCATATTATTCCGAAAGGCAATACATACAGCAGTCCTCGGATAACCGGGTGCCGAAATTTCAGCCGACCGACATGTTTTTTATGATGATGGCCTCCTCTTTTCTGTAAGAGGAGGCCACTGTTGCTAGCGCCCATATTTATCTTTACTCCTAAGCGTTTTATTCTTGTAAAATAGCGTTACACTCTTCTTCTGCTCTATCGAGTGCCTCTTGGGCGGATATTTCACCTTTTAAAGCAAGTTCGATATAACTTTCGATAGCGTTTTCAAATTTCGACCCCTTAGGATGTTCGATCGGATAATGGGCGGCACCCGTATCATACATTTCTGCTAGATGTTTACCGGCACGTTTCCAATATTCTGACTCACGAATTCCTTCATGTTCACGTGAAGGTATATAAGCAGACAAATGGCCTGCGTTTTTAGTGCGTCTCCAAAAATTTTCGTTATAGTAATTTATTAATTTCATTGCAGCCATATACATTCTTTCCGAGGTTCCTTCCGGCTGTTTCGGAATAGCCCAACTGGTTACATTGGCCCACGTATAACGTTTGTCATAAAACACCGGTACTTTCGCACCACCCCAATCAATATCGGTCTCGAGAGCAACCGAAACGAACCAATTACCGGCCATTAACATACCAAGGTCTCCGGCTTGATACTGTTTATAACCGTCACTTCCGAAAACGTTCCAATTATACTCGTGGATCATATCGACCATAAATTGAAGCGCTTCCAGTCCCTTTTCATTATTAAAGGTTGGTTTCGTATAATTTTCATCGAACAGCTCTCCGCCTTGCTGCCAAAAATAAACATACCAAGCACGTCTGTAAAAACGAGCTGGACCATTTGCGCCTGTATGATAGGCGTAGTATCCGGCATCTCTTATTCTGTTGGCCGCATCGACAAATTCTTCCATCGTATCCGGAAAATTGTCAGGATCAAGACCCACTTCTCGAAAGATATCCTTGTTGTACCACATAAGTGATCCTGGAATAAAACCTGGTATACCATACTGCTTCCCATTATGTTTGCTTTCCTCCCAGGCAAGTTGATCGAAATCTTGGGGATCAATATTTCCTTTTTCCAATAGATTGCCTACCGGTGAATCTTCAAAGGGTGTCAGATAATCATACAGTTCCCCAATTTTTTGATTAAAAACGGTCCCTAAATTGGGCGGCTCTCCCGACATAACCGACAAGCGCAATTTTGCATCATACTGGGTCCATTGCCCCTGCTGTAGCTCTACTATTATATCCGGGTTGTTCTTATCAAACTCATCAATAATAGCTGCCTCATATTTTGCACCTTCTCCATGCGACCGGGTAGCAAAGGTAAGCGTTATCGGCTCTTGTTGTTCCGAGGCTTCCTGTTTCCCTTCTGTAAAACCGAATGCCGCTACCAGACTAACCATAATAAGGATAGTCATCATTTTTTTCATCATACATTCCTCCTTAAGATTTGTATGCGTGTATTTTAATACAATATTCAGTATTACTGTATATTGTATTTTAATACTGTTAATTATATACTCAATTACTATAGCTGTCAATAATACTATATTGCTTTTTCTTATTTTTATATGTATTATGGTAGTTGTAAGGAAGGTATTATGGTTTCTTCACTATTAAAAGCCCTGGCGATCCTTGATCTATTTACTCCTCAAAAACCTGTTCTCTCTCTCAATGAGCTCACTAAAAAATTGGGATATTCGAAGAGCACAGTACATAGCATGGTCTCTACTTTTATGGAAAGGGGTTATATTGTAAAAACGGAGAACAATTCCTACGCTTTAGGAAGTATGTTTATCTCAAAAACCCAATCCGTTTTAGTCAATGTCCAACTGCGCGACCGCGCCGCACCCTTACTCCGCAAATTGAGTGATGAGACCGGGGAGTCGGTATATCTTACCGTTCTAAACGGAAATCTTTCGCTCTACATCTATGCTGTCGAGACATCCCACCGGCTGCTTGCCCGATCTGCGGTAGGGGAAGAAGTTCCCCTCCATTGTACTTCGGTCGGAAAAGCAATCCTGGCGTTTCTTCCCTACGAGCGGCAGGAACACATTATCGAAGAGGTTGGCCTCCCCGCATTTACTCAAAATACGATCACGGACAAAGCGAATCTGATAGAGGATCTCGAAAAAACGAGAAAACGGGGTTATTCGATCGACAACCAGGAGCATGAAGAGGAATCATTCTGTCTCGGTGCTCCGATCTTAAATGAACTGGGTGAAGTAATCGGTTCCTGCAGTGTATCGGGAAACGAGAAGACCGTTATCAATAAAAAAATAGAATACTTTTCGGGGAAGATAAAACACACGGCTCAAGAGATTTCCCGACGAATGGGGTTTGTCCCCACTTCGCCGAACCAGATATGGCCTGAGAATTAACAAGTTTTATTCATCTATTCGGGCCTGCTCAGCAAGCCAGCCACAAAAATTTTCAATTGCGGATAGGTAGCTTTGAACGGTTTCTTGAAACATCCCCTCCAATTCCGCAATTTTTTCTTTTTTCAACTCATATCCATAGATATTTCTGAATACATGCCTGAAACGCAGGTAAATAACCATTTTATTATACAGCTCAGAACTTATTACAGGCGGACGGGCCGTTTCCAGATCAAGTGTCATATCGAACAGCAAATCTTTGTGCCATTGATCTGATTTGGGTATGCCTCCGTTTAACTCTTCTCCTATTTTATTGAAAATCCTCTCAGCGGCAGAATAGAAGTCATGGAAAATTGATCCCTTTGCCCGTAATACATAGACTGCATCCTCTTTTGGTAAGTCTTTGTATTCGTCCAATAAGCTTTTTATTGCTTCCAATTCCGCTTCGATTTCTTTTTTTATTCGTATAAGAAGAATAGTGTTTTTACTCATAACTGCCTGCCTTCTTCTTCCGCCTGATTCCGAAGATATTCATTTGCATCCTCCCAGGGAATCAGATCCACTTCGTACTCGGTCATTTCATTAACTTCATTTACTATTGAAAAAAACTTGGATGCCGGTAATCCTTTGACCACGAGATCAATATCAGACTTCTTTGTAAATGTTCGACCGGGTAAAAAAAGACTACCTACACCATATAGGGTTGCATCGTACTTAGTTTTTAAATGGTTCGCTATTTTAACTGCTGCATTTCGAGCTAGATCTTCATCCCCCGGCGCGGGTCCGCGATTTTTCAGGTGTTTTAAAAGATGATAATTTTTCTGCATCTTAGTCATTAGTATAGCCATAAGTACAGACCTCGCAAAGAGGGGAAAAAAACGCGTATAATTATCGAATTACACCTTATTCAGCGACTGCAGTTTCATCATATCGGTAAACGAGGCTTTCAGTTTAAGCTTCCGCTGTTGATACGCCTTGAACCCGCTTATCTCCCCACGGGTCATGGCCCGCAGGGTCTCGGTAGACATCTCGTAATAGATGTCCGGTTTCTTAGGGGGATCGGCCACCTTCTCCGGAGTCTGTCCAACGCCCTCTTTTATAGGAAGGATGTAATACTCGTCTATGTCCGGGAAATAGTAGAGCATGGTCTTGTTCCACCCTTCGAAATTGTGGGCAACGGCGGGGTCGGCAAACTTGACCTGCTGTTCCTCCATGAGGGACTGGAGCTCTTCATCCCGGAGGGAGGGCCCTTCGCGGCCCGTCAGACCGGCGGCTGTGCCTGCGCCGGCGGGGCCGGATCTACTCTGTCCGTCGGCTCCAATAACGCTCTTGACTGCGCGACCTAAACTCGCTATCAATCCGCCTACAACAAAGACGGCTTTCCTCCCGAGAATAACCGGAGCCGGTACCTTCCTCGCCCGCTGTACAGCCAGCCCTAAGGCCTCGAGCTCTTCGGCTATTTCCGGCAGCCCGAGACCATTGAGCCCTTTTACTGAAGGGAGGCCGGTGGGAACATCCCACCCTCGAAGCTCGTAGTACTCCTCACGGAGTCTCGAATAAGATTTTGGATCGATAACGTTTCCCACCTGAGAGGCGATCTCCCCGTTGCGTCCCGGCACGAGACAATCGGGATCGGCCACGTGGTACTCGAGCGGGTCCTCGTGGTATTCTCGGGGAAGAACGTCGTCCGCCGGGGGCCGGTGCCCCTCCCGAAGCAGGACAGCACGCTGCAGGGCAAATACCCGCTCTCCGTACCGGTAGTACTCCTCCTCGGTAATCTCTTTTCCCAATGCGGCGGAGAGAAGCCGTGCTTCGAGTGAAGGATCGCCCACCCGGGTCTCGCCGTTCGAACCGGAGGGATTGTCTATGAGGGGAAACATCCAGTCGCAGATCTCCGCACTCTCCTTGGCCAGCTGGCGGTCCTGTATTTTTACAGCCGCCGGGGCCTTTCCATAGAGCGTGGTCATATCTCCCGCCTGTTCACCCCCCCAGAAACGCCGGCCTATCCCCCGCACCACCTCACTCGATATGTGGGCCTCTTCCACTCCCTTGGCCCAGCTCGACCACTGGGAGAGGACTAAGCCCGCTTCGTGGAGCTGCTGGATCGGCTCTCTGGTTTCGAAGGGGAGGAGCATGATATTTACCGTGCAGTAGCGGGGATCGTAGGGATCGTTTCTATTGTACAATTTCTCCGTCCCTCTCCCATATTCGCGGGACGCCTTCTCCGCTCCCTTACAGAGCAGTTCCCCGAATCCGCGGCGATAGGCCATCCCCTCGACTAAGTCCCGGATAAACTCGAAACTACCCACTTTTGTAAGATCGAGGCCGCTCTCCTTCTCGGTGATCATCCCTTCAGCGTGACAGCGGAGAAGCCATTCGATTACCCCCTGCACCTCCCACGTGTCGATGCCGAGCTCGTCGCAGAGCCGGTTCGCATAGAAGGGCACATCGTTCTCTTCACCGTAGTAGCCCCAAGCGTGGGCCATGTAGAAAAACCGGGACTGGCACATGAACTTCCCGCTCTTCCCGTTTTCCGCGGTGTACTTTACCCGCAGGCAGTTGGCCATGCATCCGTAGCAGGGAAACTTTGTGGTATTCTCCCCGGAGGCCATAAAATCGAGGCCCCACACTTTGACATTGCCGCGGCCGTACCCCCGGATCTCCTTTTCGATCCGCTTTAGCCGTTCCCGGTCTCCAGCTGCAAACCTGCTCCCCCCGAGCGGGGCAACCGCTACAGCTTTGAGGTTCTTAGAACCCATTACCGCACCCATACCGCCGCCGCAGCTCGCATCCCCGTCCGCGAACACCGTTGCCAGAGGTACTAAGTTCTCTCCCGCAGGACCGATTGCCATCACCCGGACCTTTTTCGGGTTTACCTCTCTGCCGCCTGAAGAACCGCCGGAAGCAGCCAGAGCCCGTACTACCTTTTCTCTCGCGGCATCCAAGGTTTGGTCGGCCGGCATTCCCCGAAGATCACGCGCAGGGAGAACAGAGACCGCCTTCCTGCCGCTCCTGCGGGCTGCAGTATCTTCTACGACCAGCACGGAAGGCTCCTCCGCCTTTCCGGTGATCACGAGCCCGTCGTACCCTGCAAACTTGAGTGCGGCACCGAAGTAACCGCCTAAGTTTCCGTAACAGAAATGGTCCCTGTGCGGGAAGGGAGATTTGGCAAAAATTCCCCACCGGGAGCCCCCGATCGCAGGCAGGCCTGCCATAGGGCCCAAAGAAACGATAAGCCGGTTTTCTTCATCGAGGGCACCTGCCTCGGGAGGCACTTCGTCCCAATAGATCTTTGTGGCTATTCCGCGGCCGCCTAAAAAACGGTCTGCATACAGGGCAGTATCGACCGAATCAGTTGCACCGGTGGATAGATCGATTTTCAGTATTTTTCCGGCATAAACGCTTGGCAAGTCCGTCACGAGCACTTACTCCAGCCGCAGGAAGGACAAGTCAAGCAGCCTTCCTTGTAAACGAGCGAATCACTGCAGGTCGGGCAGCTGTTCCCGCTCGTGATGACCCGCTCCCCATCCTGGATATACTTTTTTAAGACCCGGGCTATTCCACGCTCGCAGTCTGTAAAGTTTGTATCTTTGTTGAGCTGATTGACGATAAATTGAAGGGGGGTCCCGTGCCGGAGGGACATGGAAATGAATCGTGCCAAAGAAGCGTTGGGGGAGTTGAACGTCTTGGTAAAGTTCTCGACCCTAATGTGGACCGGACCCGTATCGACGATTAGATCATAACGGCCTTTTTGTACTTTTACCACCCTGCCCTCTTTGTATTTTTTCAAATCGAGATACATATCGGGATTATCGATGACGAAGATTTCATAGAGACTGCCGTTTAATTTGCTTACAAGAATAATATAATCGAGGTCCTTACCCCGGAAGGAGTGGATATCGCAGGGGAGCTCTTTCGGACGTCTCGGGGCAAACCGGCGGATGATCGTGTCCTCCCGTTTTGCCTCGAGAATCCCCTTCATGTTTCCTTCGGGATTAAACGTGGTAAACCCCTTGAGCCCTTTCTCGTAGGCGTAGAGATAGAGCTCTTTATACTCTTCGAGCGTGGTTCCGGGTTTCAGATTGAGGGTCTTGGAGATAGAGTGGTCGATGTAACGCTGCAGTACCGCCTGCATGTCGATCGCCTTTTTTGAAGGAATGTCGGCAGTGGTCACGAAGTAGGAAGGCGGTTGTGACGGACCGGAGCCTCCGGTACCATCTTTCAGTTCCTGGTAGAGGAGCCAGGCATAATCGAACACTGTCTCAGTGTGGGTCTCATCTTCGACACCGGTACGGACTGTACGCTGATATTCGAGAGAAAAAATAGGTTCAATGCCCGAGGAACAGTTCTGACCAACGGTAAGTGAGGTTGTCCCTGTGGGAGCGATCGTGTTGAGCTGGATATTGCGCATTCCGTTCTTTTGGATCATAGTGCGGATATCTTCGGGCAGGGTCTGAATAAAATTGGCCTTGAGCAGTTTTTCCGTATCGCAGGCGGGAAAAGCCCCTTTCTCCGCTGCGAGTTCGGCTGAGGTAATGTAGGATGTATCTCGTAAAGCACTACCGAGCTTCTCTGCAAACTCGAGAGAATCATCTTCGCCATAGGTGAGGCCCAGCATACACAGAGCGTCTCCTAACCCGGTAAATCCGAGCCCGACCCGCCGCCACTGTTTTGAAAAAGTGCGTATTTTCTCCAGAGGATATTCGGTTACATCGAGCACATTATCGAGAAATCGGATCCCGGTTTTAACTGTAGATTTGAATCCGTCCCAATCGAAGCGCGCATCATCCCCGAAAGGGTCCTGTACAAATGAGGTCAAGTTTACAGCCGAGAGGCAGCAGAGCGAATAGGGAGGCATGACCAGCTCGCCGCACGGATTTACCCGGTCCATTTTAAAAGCCCAGTAGCCGTTGTTGTACCGCTCTACGATGTCCGCGTTGAAGATCCCCGGCTCGTTATTATAGAAGGCATTGGTTGCCAGCAGGTCGTAGAGACTGCGTGCCTTCAGGGTCTTGTACACCTTTCCATTGAAGGTCAGCTGCCAGTTCGAATCCTCTTTTATCGCCCGGACAAAATCATCATAGATTTTGACCGAAATGTTGAATTGGGTGAGCTCTCCGTTTCGGTCTCCCTGCTTAGCGGTAATAAACTCTTCTACATCAGGGTGGTTGATATCCAGGAGTGCTATATGGGCAGACCTGCGGTGTCCGCCGGTCATGATGGTTTTTGCTGATTGGTCGAACGTCCGTAAGAAAGAGAGTACGCCGCTTGCTTCTCCCCCGCCGGAGAGCGAATCGCCTTTCGGACGCAGTTTCGAGATATCGAACCCGACTCCTCCGCCCATTTTGCTGATAAGGGCATCTTCCTTGAGAGAATCGTAGATCCCCTCCATCGAATCTTCAATATCGATGGTAAAACAGTTGTTGTAGTTTTTCATGGGGCTAGCGGGTCTCGCGTTTGCGAGGATCCTTCCGGCGGGAATCAGCCTGCCATTCGCCATGGCCTGGAAAAATTCATCCTGAATACGGTCCCGGACATCCGGCCGCTCTACGGAGGCGATCTCCTCAGCAATGAGGCGGAAGACCTCAACAGCATTTTTCTCTCCGTGGAGCATATATTTTTTACGAAAGATTTCTTTGCTTATGTTTTGAATCCACTTCCAGGTAAGCGTCTGCATGGCCCCTCCCAATATACATTTTATTATATGTTGAAATAATTATCCGCAATGAGGGAAAGGGGTTTTACAGCCAGTTCGAACTGTTCTCCGATATCCCTCATCACATCATCCAAACGGAGGCGGTTTGCGGTCTCATGTTTACTCGCTGTCTCGTAGTAGGTTTTTCCGAGTGCGATCACTTCGTCCTTCGACAGCTGCCGTCGTCTAGTATAGATCGTGTTCGGCAGCGAGCGGGAATAAAATCCGATAATAAAGAGACACAGGTCAGCGATCCTCTTTAATGCGGGGAATTTCCTGTTCTCCTCGAGAGAGTCGGCATAATCCATTAGATTTTGTATATTGAAATCGTTGAACCGATACCGATACCAGATTCCCTTTCGAACACGGACAGGGACCGTATAACTGTTTATCTTGATAAAGGAAGCGAGCATATCGATGAGATAAGACCTGATCATCGGAATATCGAGAAACTCTTTTACCCGTTCCACATCGAACACGGCCACTGCATCGTGTGATGAGCGCTCTAAGGTAAACGGAAGATCTTCGAGGTCCTTACGCACTGCAGAGATGAGTACGGCAAAAAACAGCTGCGGAGAAATCTTGACGATCTCCTCTTCACTGCTCAAGATCCGCTTCAACAGGCGGGGGTCTTCTATCATGCCGTTTAGGATATCACTGTCCTCCCGCAGTGTACGAACCATTTTGCCGCAGTCCTCGGTTTTGGGGAGGAGAGTGCGGATAATGTAGAGATAGTCGTTTTCAGTCAATTGATCAGCGCTCATGTCTCTGTCTAAATTTTACTTCTATCTATATGCCTCATGCAAGCCTTTTTGGAAAAATCAGCAAAAAATTATTTCTCCTTGAAGCACTTCCTCCAAATCTTTATAGTTTTACTATATGGTTAAAGGAGGGGTATTATACTATGAAAGGCTGGATTTTTCTCATTTTCTCCGTTGTTCTTGCTCTCATCGATGTTTTGGTTCCGTATCTTTTCTTTACACAGACCGGCAGCTTTGCTGCGAGCTTTCTTTTCTGGTGTCTTCTCACCCTGGCCGTCATAATCTTCGGGATTTTCTACACCCGGGGCTGGAGGGGTAAATCATGAAGCCGATTTATGTAATCATCGCGATGCTCATATGGACCTTCGCCGCTCTCTGGATAGCCGGACTCGCCCGGCGGGGACTGGGAAAAGGGGCCGCTGAGTTTTTTATCGGAGGGAGACGGATCAAAGGCTTTGTCGCAGGCATGACCTACGCCGCGACCACCTACAGTGCGTTCATGCTCGTCGGGTTGGTGGGACTTACCTACCGGTCCGGAGTGGGAGCACTCGGCTTCGAGATGACCTATCTCATCTTTACAGTAATATTTCTTGTCGTATTCGGTCCCCGTTTCTGGCTGGTTGGAAACCGTTACGAACACATTACCCCGCCGGAACTCCTCGGAAACAGGTACCGGAACAAGTGGGTGGCGGTCGTTGCTGCGATCATCTCATTCGTTATGCTTATCCCCTACTCATCGGTACAGCTAATGGGAATCGGATTTATGGTAAACGGCCTCTCCGGCGGTACCATTCCCTTTATGGTCGGAGTGCTTATTATGGCGGTACTCTCCGGATTCACTGCCTGGTGGGCGGGGATGCGCTCCGTTGCCTGGACCGATGCGTTCCAGGCCATTACCATGATCATTACCTCGGTTATCGCTCTCCTGTTCGTCATGTTCCACTTCTTCGGTTCACCGGGTGAGTTCACCCTCACCATTACCGAGCAGAATCCGGAACTGCTCGAGTTCACCTGGGACCCGAAACTGTTTATCGGACTCACCCTCCCCTGGGCGTTCTTTGCCCTGACCAACCCCCAAGTCTCCCAGCGGATGTACGTGCCGGACAGGATCGTAAGTCTCCGCAGGATGATCATCTACTTCGCTATTTTCGGATTCATCTATACGATCATCTCTACCTTGTTTGGTTTCCAGGCCGCAAGCATTATCCCCGGGTTGGAAAACCCGGACCAAGCAATGCCTCAGCTTCTGGCAAAAGTGCCGACCATTCTCGGGCTCATCATCTTTATTGGTATTTTTGCCGCCGCTACTTCAACACTCGGGTCGATCATCCTCACCCTGAGTTCCCTCTTCTCGCGGGACGTGGTCAAACATAT
>CAZKZZ010000058.1:0-9394 GCA_964557375.1 uncultured Spirochaetales bacterium
CGTATCTCCGGAATGTAGCGGGTGTGATGGTTTAACTTTCTTACCGTTTATTCTAATTTTGCCTTTTCTCAAAGCGGCATAAATACCGCCCAGCCCGGAGTCGGGGAGGAGTTTTCTCGCCACCTTATCGGTCCGTTTCCCGGCATCATTTTTTGTAACGGTAAATGACAAAAATCTCTCTTGGTTCATGGCTTTATTATTCATTGTAAGGTGTATTGTCTCTACTTGACAAATGGTTGAGCTCATCGGAAACTATTTTAATATGCAGGCCGAACAGATTGATCCTATCCTGAAACTATTATACCATCCTGTTTTTCTTTCCGCTTTCTTCAGCTGGTTTCTCGCTCAGATGATGAAATCTACGATCGAGTTTTTCAAAGAAAAGGGAAGGAAACAAAAATCACTCATTTTAACTTTTTTATGGAGCACCGGCGGCATGCCCAGCAGTCACTCATCGGTAGTAGCCGCGTTGGCTACGGCAGTGGGGTTTACGGAAGGGTTCGGTTCTCCACTCTTTATTGCACTTCTGTTTTACGGATTATTGACTGTCCGTGACGCTTTGGGAGTTCGACGTGCGGCCGGTGTCCAGGCCCGGGCCATTAATCGCATTATTCGGGAAATACGGAATACGAAGGATGTAGACATCGAGCAGGTCAAGGAGATACACGGGCATACAACTGCAGAGGTTTCAGTAGGAATCGTCCTCGGGTTTTTTATTGCGGTAGCTTTTTGTAATCTATGAGAAAAACCATCGTACACAGGAAGAATAAGCTTATCTACCTCGGTCTTGTAGCATTCAGTGTGCCTCTGTTGGCAGTGGTTTTTTACAGTATGACAAAATTGCCGGTTGTCTACCGTGAGAATCAGACCTGGAAAGGGTATTACTCTATCCTCATTGATGATCACACCGGCCCATACCGGGCGGCAGAAGCGCTCGAAAAAAGTGGCTTTACCGATCTTATTCATAAGGGAAACAGTACGGTACGTTTTTTCAGCTTTCACAGTGAGGAGACAGTCGGTCTGAGTGAGCTTTCCGAAAGGCTGGACCCACTCGATCCCCGGTACGATCCGTATATGAAGCAGCTTCCCCAATTCTTCGAGACATCACAGGGGATGAACAATTACGACATTTACTATGTCCAAAGCACAAAACCTCCGGCCGCCTTTGCCATCGATCTGATTCCCGTACAACAGCATTTGAAAACAACATTCATTTTTACAGATATTTCATTATGGCGCCATTTTTTGCTCATTTTTTTCTTTATCGGTATCGTTGTGCTCATCATGCTCTACACAAAGCAGCACCGTGTATATATCGTTCTTGTCTCTGTTCCTTGGCTCCTTGCCCTCTACCATGGCGGTATTTCCGTTTTTCTCAGTGCTGTGCTTCTTCTATTCAGCTTTGTTCTCTTTTCAGCTGATCTGTTTTTAATGCTCAAATTCTACCTCAATTACGGATACACCGACTATTCTCACGGTAACATCATACAAAAGGGTATAATTGTTGTTGCTGCTTTTATAGCTGCGGTCATTGTCCTGCTTTCACCGAGGCTCAGTCTGCTCAGATTACTCCCTCTTATACTCTGCCTTCTCGCTGATGCTGCTGTGCTGCTGCTTTATACCTTTTACCTGTTGCTGAGGAGAAAACGGCAGGAGCATAAGCTCTTTTTCAGCGTATCCATCCGAACGAACCGGAAACCGTTCGGATTTGATCAGCCCCGTTTCCCTGTACTCCTCGTTTTCTTTCTTGTTACAGCCTGTGCCCCGATACTTTTTTTATTTCACACGCCGGGAGAGGGAATAACCACTCCCGCGCCTTCTCAGACGGTTGCTTTTCGAGATATCAGCCTTCATACACTCGAACGGCTTGCCCGTTCCAAATCTTCCGAATATCCGGACATCTCAGATTACATTATGCACAGGGCCTTTCAAAGAGGATATTTTTTCGGTAAACATTACCAATTTCCCCAAAATGGACAGCTCATCTCTCTCTCCTCGTTCGAACAGAATAATGAAAAAATCAGTAAATCGGCCCGAGTGTTAGAAACACTGGATGACAAATGGCTCACCACTATTATCAGTGAGGGCAAAACGGGCGGAATTCCCCGATTGCTGCTCGACCAGGAAAGAGCTGTTGCAGTAATCGAAAAACCGGTTTATGCTAAGAAAGTCAAAGAATCTGACATCATTCGCTACGGTGTCATCTGTTTTTTGGTTTTTTCACCACTGCTTTTCCTAAACTACCATTTGACACCGGAAAGTTTGTATGGTATTAAAAGTTTATTACTAAGGAGAAAAAGTCAGGCAGCATGAAAGGACTTAGTACATTTCCGAAAGGTGGAGTCCATCCACCTGGCAATAAATATCTTGCCGAAACAGTTTCTATAAAGAATGCCGCCATTCCCTCCGTTCTAAAAGTCCCGTTAAGCCAGCACATCGGTAGTCCGGCGGACTGTTTGGTCTCTAAGGGTGATGAAGTCAAGGAAGGCATGCTTATAGGCAAATCCACCTCGTTCATTTCTGCAAATATTCATTCACCTGTACCCGGTACGGTATCTTCGGTCGACACAATTTACCTGCCGAACGGCATCTCTTCTCAAGCAGTGGTTATCGAGATGCAGGGTGAGTTTGACAGATTAGGAAAAAAACAGTCCCAACAGGATTGGTCGGAAGCTTCTCCGTCCGAACTGTTAGAGATTATCAAAAATATGGGTATTGTCGGAATGGGAGGCGCAACATTCCCCACTCATGTCAAGTTTACTATTCCCAGAGAAAAGAAGGTGCGCTATTTTGTGGTCAACGGGGTCGAGTGCGAACCGTATTTAACGGCGGACCACCGGCTTATGCTGGAGAAGAGTGATCAAATTTTTCAGGGTATAGAGATAGTCAATAAAATATTGGGACCCGAGAAGATTTTCATCGCCATTGAAGAGAACAAACCGGATGCGATCGAGGTGATGGAAAAAAAAGCAAAGGAAAGCACTCTTCCTGTTTCGGTCGTTCCGCTGCAAATGAAATACCCGCAGGGGGACGAAAAACAGGTACTCAAGGCAGTCATAAACAGAGAGGTCCCCTCAGGAGGTCTACCCATTGATATCGAATCGGTGGTCTCCAATGTCGGAACCCTGTTTGCAATATATGAAGCAGCAGCGCTCAGCAAACCCCTTATCGAGAGAACAGTTACCGTCTCCGGAGGGGCCATCAAGCAGCCGGGCAACTACAAAGTCCGAATAGGAACTCCTATCTCGCATCTTATAGAAGAGTGCGGCGGTTTTTCGAAAACTCCGCAGAAGGTAGTAGTCGGAGGACCTATGATGGGGTTTGCCGTCTCAGATCTGGATGTCCCGGTCGTAAAGGGAACGTCCGGGATCCTCGCCCTGAGTTCGGATGAGGTCAAGGGACGAAGACAGACAGCTTGTCTGCAGTGCGGCAGATGTATCGAAGTATGCCCTATGGGGCTGAACCCGACAACACTGTTCAAAATGATCGATCATCTCGAATACAGTGATGCCCTCGAAACAGGATTGATGGACTGCAAAGAATGCGGCTGCTGCGGTTTCGTCTGCCCCGCTCACATTCCGCTGGTACAGGGGATGAAGCTCGGAAAACTTATGACTAAAAAGTTAAAGGTGAAAGCATGAGCGATACACAAAACATGCTGGTAACGACATCTCCACAAATTCACAAACCGGATTCGACGGCAAAAATTATGTGGAGTGTGGTTATCTGTCTTTTACCTGCCGGTATATGGGGTGTCTACGTATTTGGTGTTCAGGCCCTGTATACACTTGTTTTTTCAATTGCTGCCGCAGTAGCGGCGGAATATGTAATGGGCAGAATTTTCGGCCGCTTTACCCTCGACGACGGCAGCGCGTTCCTTACCGGTCTGCTTATCGGATACAATATGCCGCCTGTTATCCCGTTCTACATTCCGGTAATCGCCTCCGTATTTGCGATCGTCGTTGTCAAATGGACGTTTGGCGGCTTGGGAGCAAACTGGATGAACCCTGCACTGGCGGGAAGGGTGTTCGTGTTCTTCTCTTGGACCGGTGCTATGACGAACTGGCAGTTTCCTTCCACGATGAATGCCGCAACTGATGCGGTCTCCGGCGCCTCCGTATTGGGTTATATAAAATCGGGTCTAATCGATTACACCGGACCGGCACAGGGGCCTGCCGAGTTTCTCTCACTCGGGGGGTATCCGAGAAGCTCTTTGGATGTATCAGTAATAGACTGGTTCAATACCAATTTGGGTTTTAATCTCGAAGGCGGCTATGTAGACCTCTTTTTCGGTAACATTCCCGGCTGTATCGGAGAAATATCTGCTTTTCTCCTCCTTATCGGTACAATTTATCTCTTCGTTAAAAAGATCATCACGTGGCACATACCTGTCTCCTATCTCGTTACTTTCGCTCTATTTACCTGGGTATTCGGCGGGCTGCGGTTTGACGGGGGTCTTTTCAGCGGGGACATTCTGTTTCACCTGTTTGCAGGGGGACTGATTCTCGGTGTTTTCTATATGGCTACCGATATGGTCACATCTCCGCTCTCCGCAAAGGGAATGATTATATTCGGTATAGGTGCGGGGTTTCTCACCTTCCTTATACGGTTTTTCGGGTCTTTTCCTGAAGGAGTATCGCTCGCTATCATCTTCATGAATATTTTTGTTCCTATGATCAATCGTTTTACCGGGCCGAAACGGTTCGGTATCGAAGAGAAGAGGCAGCAAGCATGAAACAGACAATGATCATCGGCGGAAAATTGGCTCTTATTTGTGCCGTAGCAGCTATCGCTTTAGGTCTGGTCAACTCTGTTGCCGAACCCCGCATAGAGCTTATCAAAAAACAGAAGCTCGAACAGGCCCTGCAGACCGTTTCCGGAGGTGCGAGCATCGGTGAGGTGCAGGAAGTCGAAGGAAATCCAACGGTACAGGAGTATTACCCCCTCTACGACGGTAAAGATGAGAAAACCGGATATATTATTCGGTTGATTGGGGTCGGCTACGGCGGTGATATGGTTATTCTTGCAGGATACAGCCTCTCCGGTGAGGTAGTTTCCGCCAAGCTCATGGAAAACGCGGAGACGCCCGGCCTCGGGAAAAAAGCGGAAAAACCGGAGTACATGGAAAGGTATGTCGGAACGGGCAGTGACACTCCGGTACCGACGCGAAAAGACCAGCTTCCTCAATCTGAAGCAGAAGCTATTACGGGCGCCACAATAACGTTTGCCGGTATTGGAAAAGCTCTCAAAGAGGGATCCGATTTTGTCAAATCGCTGGGGGATTCACAATGAAAGGATCTATGGTCGAAGAGTTTACAAAGGGAATAATAAAAGAAAATCCTATACTCGTAATCCTGCTCGGTCTTTGTCCCGCCCTTGCAGTGAGTACCCAAGTTGTCAATGCATTGGGTATGGGTGCAGGCGTTATATTTGTTCTACTGGGTTCGAACATTTTTGTCAGTGTCTTAAAAGATTTTATTCCGCAGAAGGTTCGTATACCCTCTTATATCGTTATCATCGCCTCTTTTGTGACAATAGTCGATTTGACGATGCAGGCCTTTGCACCCTCATTATCAGATAGTCTGGGTGTCTTTGTTCAGCTCATCGTCGTTAACTGTGTTATTTTAGGAAGGGCTGAAGCTTTCGCGAACAAGAATACCCTTTCCCGGTCTATTTTGGACGCACTGGGAATGGGTGTTGGTTTTACATTGGGTCTTTTCATTATTTCCTTTATCCGTGAAGTATTCGGCGCGGGGACAATTACTCTTTTCGCCGTCGGCAATTTCGACGGTGTTATCGAAATACCGCTCCTCTATCAGGCGCCTGCACGGGTAATCGCTCTCTCAACAGGCGCGCTCTTAGTAGTGGGATACCTTGTTGCTTTTTTTAACTGGCTGGACGCGAAGAAGGGGAGGAAAACGACATGACGTATGTGGGAATAATAATCACCTTTGTATTTGTCAATAATTTTATCTTGACAAAATTTTTAGGACTCTGTCCTTTTATTGGTGTTTCAAAGAATGTTGAATCCGCAGTCGGAATGGGTTTTGCCGTGACCTTTGTTATGTCTATGGCTTCCCTTATTACCTGGGCGGTCTTCAACTTTATTCTCGTCCCCCTGAATATAGAATTCCTGCAGACTATCACTTTTATCCTGGTGATCGCCTCTCTGGTGCAGTTTGTAGAAATGATTATTCAAAAAATCTCTCCGCCCCTTTATAAGGCCTTAGGCATTTATCTTCCTCTCATTACGACGAACTGTGCCGTCATGGGCATTGCGCTCATAGCTGTAAGAAACGAATATAACGCCATTGAGAGTTTTATTGCGGGAATAGCCGCCGGACTCGGTTTTCTCCTGGCTATTGTTTTAATGTCAACGATACGGGAGAAGCTCGACAATGAATGGGTACCCAAAATGTTCCGAGGTGCTCCTATCGCATTCATTACCGGCGGGCTCATGGCGCTTGCCTTTATGGCCTTTGACAAAGCATTGCTGCGTAACCTCATCGGCGGCTAAATACTGGAACAATCTGGGAGCATTATAGATGGAACTAATAAAAGTTTTGTACGCGTTCATCTCTGTTGCCGCTCTTGGTGGAGTACTGGGAATCGGTTTAGCCATTGCTTCCCGAGTATTAGCGGTAAAAAAAGACGCCCGAATCGAGAGAGTAGAAGAGGCACTCCCCGGACTGAACTGCGGGGCCTGCGGTTATGCGGGATGTTCTTCCTATGCTGAAGCAATTGTTGAAGAAGGTGCTCCTCTCACCCAATGTACTCCCGGCGGCGCGGGTGTTGCAAAAGCACTTGCAGAAATCATGGGACAGGAAATTGATGTCTCTTCCGAGAAAAAAGTGGCTCAAGTTCATTGTAGAGGTACACATGAAACTTCCACCTATCTGTTCGAATACCGTGGAATACAAGACTGCAACGCACTGCATCTCTACTTTGATGGGGATAAAGAATGTAAATACGGCTGCCTTGGTCTCGGCAGTTGTGTACAGGTATGTCCGGTAGAAGCTATTGATTATGATCAGCAGGGGTGTGTCTGGATCGACAGGGATAAATGCATATCCTGTGGGAAATGCATTGATGTCTGTCCTACCGGCGTTATCAAATGGATCCCCTATGAGGCAGATTACATCGTTGCTTGTAATTCAAACGATAAAGGCGGGAGAGTAAAGAAGTACTGCTCCGTCGGATGCATCGGATGTAAAATCTGCGAAAAAAAATCTCCGGAGGGCGGCTTCGTTGTAGAGAATTTCCTATCGACAATCGATTATTCGGCGAAGGGAGACCGAAGCGAAGCCGCTAAAGCTTGTCCTACTAACTGTATTATTGCTATCAAAGAAACGGAGCCTGAAAAGAAGGGAGAAGAAAAGGTAACAGCCGATAGCTCAGATGGATAAAATAAAATTAATTTTCGGGACACAGAACAGTCAACCTTCCGGCAGCTACGATTACATTTTCGAGAAAGCATACCAGGAGGCGTATAAGCCTTTTCTTACCGTTCTCTATAATTTCCCCGCGATATCACTGACACTCTACTACTCAGGGACCCTGCTGCAGTGGCTCGATGACAATCACCCCGAGTTTCTCATGCTCCTCAATGACATGGTGAAGCGGAAACAAGTAGAACTTTTGACCGGCGGATTCTACGATCCGATATTCCCCATCATCCCTTCATCAGACCGAATAGGGCAGATCGAGAAGCTTACGACATTCCTCCGAAAGAATTTCGGTAAAAGACCAAAGGGATGTTGGGTTACGGAACTGGCATGGGAGCCGTGCTTGACCTTTACGTTCAATACCAGCGGGATCAACTACATTTTCCTCGATGAAAACCATTTCAAATCTGCGGGTATCGAGGAGGAGTTTCAGTATACTCCCTGCATCACCGAAGACCAGGGAAAAACCCTCTACGTGTTCCCGCTTACTACATCACTTATTGGGAAAGTACCACACACTTCTCCTGATGATATCATCAAGGAGATCTTAACACATTCAAGCGCGAATGAACCGGTAGTATCACTTATCTTGCCCGGGGAGAATTTCGGATTACGTAACGAGACGAAGCAGATTTGTTATAAGGAAAAATGGATCGAAAAATTTCTCTCTCTGCTGCAGGATAATTCAGATGTTATTGATGTTATTAATCCGGCCACGTACTCGAAATCACTCGTGCCGTACGCAAAAGGATACTTTCCCTGCACTTCTTGCGAAGATATGTTCATCTGGCTCGACCCCCACTCTAATGATGCTAAGCGGAAAGCAAAGCACAGCTGTAATAACAACGGCGTAGTATTCCGCAGATTCTTAAAACGGTATACTGAAAGCAATCTTCTCTATTCCAAGATGATGTTTACCAGTCTGCTGGTCGGTCAGATCCGCGGAGACAAATATAGAAAGAAAGCGGGAAGGGAGGAACTGTGGAAAGCACAGAGCAACTACCCGCTCTGGCACGGCCGGCACGCCGGTATTTATATCAACAAGCTCAGGAAAGCTGCATACTCCGCTATGATAGAAGCGGAAAAAATTACCCAGGAGAAAGGGGTATTCATTCCATCGATTATCAAGACAGATTTCGATTTTGACGGTCAGGACGAGTACCTCTATCAGGGAAATGATCTCAATGCGTATGTTCATGTCTCCGGAGGGGTACTCTTCGAGATGGATTTCCTCCCTGCCTCCTGGAACTATCTCGATACAATGCAACGGTACAAAGAACCGTACCACACCAAATCTACCAAGAATGCCGGTTACGATTCATACGCGAGAAACACATTTATCGATCATTTTTTTAGAGCAGAAGATTCTATCGATGATTTTTACTCATCTTCATATACCGAACTCGGGTCTTTTATCGGTTCCCCCTTTGAAGTCGAAAATATAAACAGAGACCACAATGAATTGTCTCTGAAAAAAGATGGATTCGTTCGTGTTGATAATACCAAAGTACCTGTCACTATCAAGAAGAAATATATATTCAAGAAGCAGTCGGTAGATTTGTTTTTAATGATAGATAATGGGGGCGACAAAGAGGCGGCGTTCTTATACGGTTCGGAATTGAATATTTCGATGCTTTCCAACGGAGTAGAAAGTGAGCGTATATTCATCATCGATGGCAATAATCGAAAAGAAATTGGGAATGACATAAGTGAAGTAAAAAGCGCAAAAGAGTTGGAGCTGGAAGACCGTTATAATGAAGTAGTAGTCACTGTCTCTGCCGCATCGGATTTTTCTCTCTGGAGTCTTCCGATAGAGACCACTGTGTATCACTTTGATCAAATCGAGAAGATTTATCAGTCAACATGTATTGTCCCGCGATGGAATATAAATCTGCAGCCGAAAGAAACCTGGGAAATGCGGATCAGTATCGGGTTTTTACAACGGTAGT
>CAZKZZ010000058.1:9494-19467 GCA_964557375.1 uncultured Spirochaetales bacterium
ATCCACTTGAGGATAATACTTCTCGCGAGCGAGGAGAAACTCCATAAACGATTCTCTATACTTCCCTTGAAAATAATAAACCTGTCCCAGATAGTAATGCGCCCGCTGTTCCACAGCCGGCGAGTGGTGAATATCGAGGAAACTGCGCAGTCTCGATTCCGCGTTGTCCCATTCTCTTTTTAATACTGTCGATTCCAATATTGACCGCAGTGTATACTCTTCACCGCCGCTTTGCGGTACGGCTTTATCAGCGGTAAGAATATCCGGTTCCGGTTTTGGGGGCCGCCGGGGTTCTATCGATTTTAAAAGAGAAACAACTGCTTTCTTGGTTCCCGGTGATAAGCTAGACTCTTGTTCCGGGATAAAAATGTCGGGACCACTCATCCTGTTCCCTGTCTCGATGTCCATTGAAATCGGATAGAGCGGAAGAGGAAGGGACCTTCGCGCCGTAGTCTCCGGTAAGCCCACTCTCGTGCCGAGAGTGAGTTTCGCGGGTATAATTGTCGTATTGTCTCCCGGTTCGAAATCGATCGTTCCGGTCTTCACCAGAACACTGTCTATGACCGCGTAATAGTAACCGATTCCCGGGACTGGAAAATCCTGCACACTCTCCTTAGCACTAGGGACTATCCGCAAGGGGGTTGCAGCTGTTACGTCCGCTTTTTTCCGTATGGGATCTGTGCTTCGGTAGACAATCAACTCTCTATCGTCTTTGTCAGATTCGAAATTGACCACGATTGAATCTTCTTTGACATCGGTTTGAATATTCGAAATCGAAGCTGCCATTTGCTCCAGCGTTACTGCCTCACTTACTTGCACACTGTTGACCGTTTTATTTCTAAAGGGAATGAATAATTTATAGAGTTTATTGTTGTCCTGTGCTAAAACGGCGTAATAATAAGAACCAGCTTCAGGAGGATGATCAATGAAATATTCCACACCGCTTTCTACTTCCGCTATCTTTTCCGCTCTTTCGAAAGAGGCTTCAGTAATTTCGTCGGTATGTCTGTAGATACTGTAGGTGCCGTCTATGTCTTCGGAATCTTCCCAGGTGAGCCTCACCTCTGATTGGTCTGCTTCCGCTTTGATTCGGGAGATAAACGGTGCGAAAACGTCCTGCTGCTGGGCAGTACAAAAAAATACACAACTGCTTAATAAAAGAAAAATGAGAAATAGCCGTTTCATACTACTATAATATTCGGATTAAAACCTTAAAGTCCATAGAAAAAAGAGGGTTTGACACAAAAAAAAGTTATTCATACACTGTACTTCATGTTTGTTTCAGTCGTCTGTGATATAGCCAGTGAAGACCACAAAATCGAGGTGTACGAATTATTGGGTTTATACGGGTTCAAACAGATAATAAATGATGTCTTCGAATCGAGTAAAATCCAGGAAAACACACTGATGCGGCTGAAACGTGATATAGATAAAGCAACAGATTTCTACGATAAGGTTCGATTTTATCAATACCCATTGGATGGAAATTTCGCCATAACCTTTTTAGCACAAAAAAAATGGCGCAAGACAATCGTTGAACTGTAAAAAAAGAGAGCGGAGGAATACATGATAACTGATCTTCAGACCGATATCGATACACTCTACGAGGATGTAGAGACAACCTGGAGGCATCTTTGACCCTGAGGGTCTGGAAAAGAAGATAAAAACGCTGGAGGAGAAAACTGCTGAGCCTAATTTCTGGAATGACAGAGAAAAAGCTGAATCTGTTCTTACGGAGTTAAACGCTTTAAAGAAAAAATACGAACCGTGGAAAGAACTGAAAGCGGAAGTTGAAGAGCTGAAAGAGCTCTACAATCTTGCAGTGGACGAGGCGGAAGAATCACTCGAGACCGAGATACGGAAAAACCTCGAAAAACAGCAGAGCCGCTATGAAAAGCTTAAACTTCTGGAAATCTTAGGTGAAGAATTCGATGCCAAGCCCGCCTTTTTGACGATTCACTCCGGAGCAGGCGGAACAGAAGCGTGTGATTGGGTGAGTATGCTTCTGCGGATGTATACCAGATGGGCGGAACAGAATGATTATAAAATTGAATATCTCGATCTTCTCGAAGCGGAAGGGGGTATCAAATCTGTTACTCTCCAAATAACCGGAGCGTATGTGTTCGGGTATCTAAAGGGAGAAACCGGCATTCACAGACTCGTACGTATTTCTCCATTCGACTCAGGAGGGAGAAGACACACCTCATTCGCTTCAGTGTACGTTTCACCGGTAATTGAAGATGATGTGGATATCGAGATCCGTCCGGAAGATATACGCGTGGATACATATCGTGCCCAGGGGGCCGGAGGCCAGCATGTCAATAAAACTGATTCAGCCGTTCGTATTACGCATTTGGAAACCGGTATCGTGGTGCAGTGCCAGAATGAAAGAAGTCAGCACAAAAATAAAGCAACTGCAATGAAAGTACTCCGTTCACGGTTATATGAACAGTATCAAGAGGAAAAAGAGAGGGAACAGGAAAAGAAGATGCAGGAAAAGAAAGATATATCCTGGGGAAACCAGATACGCTCCTACGTCTTTCATCCTTACAACATGGTCAAAGACCATCGGACTAAGGTCGAGACCGGCAACACCCAATCGGTAATGGACGGGAACATTGACATGTTCATCGAGGAGTATTTAAAATTTAACTGGTCACAAAATACGTAATGAATAGTACCGTATTGATTGTCGATGATCTTGCTTTTATGCGCACTGCAATCCGCGATATTCTGGAGAAAAACGGCATATCTGTTATAGCAGAAGCCGAGAACGGGAGAGATGGTGTACGGGCTCTCGCGGCATATAAGCCGGATATCGTCATTCTCGATATAACTATGCCTGTTATGGACGGATTGACTGCACTGGAGTACATGCGCAGAGTCAGGCCGAACAGCAAGGTCATTATGTGCTCGTCAATCGGTCAGCAGCAGGCAGTAATACGTGCAATCCAGCTCGGCGCAAAAGATTTTGTGGTCAAACCTTTTACACCCGGCAGGCTTCTCTCTGCAATTCGAAGGGCAATAGGCAGTAATAGTGGGTAAACGTTCTCTTTTTGTTATCTTGATCTTTATTATCTGCATTCAGTACAGTGCTGCCCAGGCAGCATCCTATGCTCTCCCGAACGACACGAGTGATACGTGGAAAGTAGGAGTCACCGAGCTTTTAGGGAAAAATCTTTCTCCTGAAAACTCCTATCTTTCGTTCAGTATATCTCAAATCATATTAGAAACCGTCTCGCAATGTGAAACTCATCGATTCTCGGCAAACGAATCGGCAGCTTACAGAAAAAAGCTTATCGACGACCGGAAGTTCGAGATAAAAAAAGAAATCGATACATTAATAACGAGTCTCGACCAAACTTTTTTTGATCCTGAGAATAAACGAGAAGAGATAGTGCGGCTGCAGAAACGGTTAGAGCAGAAAAAGGATGAGCTCGAGTTCATCGAATCGATCTACTATGAAGATTTCGAGGTGAAAGAGGAAAAGACGGTCCACATTGTTACAACGGAAGAAGAGGGGGGGCTTTTCCCCTATCCGGTGGTCTCTCCCGAGCATACGGCTGAACGGGATTCGCTTCAGCTTCTTATCTACGGAGTTGTAGAAGAGATCGAAGGATATCTTTTTCTTGAAATCAAAGCTTGGAATACGAACCTCGAAGAAGAAGTTTTTGAATATCAGGACGGTTTTTCAAAAGAAGAGGCGGGGGAAAAAGCCAAATTGGTTGGAGAGAAACTATTGGAAGTAGTACTTGGTCAAGAATGGGCAATGCTCACCGTCAATACTGTTCCGGATACAGGAGATATTTTTATTGACGAAACGTTTTATGCTCAGGGTTATATCGGAAATGTGTTGTTGGTACCCGGAACGTACGATCTCCTCGTAGAAGCCCCCGGTTACTTCCCCTATGAAACAGCTGTTTCGCTTCAAGCAGGTGAAAAGAGGTCGATCGAGATACCTCTCGAGGCTAAATTCATGGAACGGATTAGAGTGAAGAGTATCCCCGAGGACGCTGCCGTGTATCTGGATTCAGTCTGGGTAGGGTCCACCCCGGTAAGCATTATGAAACCGGAAAGTGCTCAACAACTGATCTTGAAGAAGGAAGGATATCGAGACGCTGTTCTCGCTCTCGAGCCGGACAGTGAGGATGTCTTGACTATTTCTCTCTCCCCTGATGTCTTTGAATGGGAGGATTATATCGAGAAAAAACAGGACGCGTTTTATCTCTCTTTCGGGTTATTCGCTCTTTCAGTACCCATTCCTGTTATTCTCTACAGTTTGAGTGAAGATCTTGCAGCCGGATATAACCTGGCCTACGCGCAGCGTAATTTGGGGGAAATGGAACGGATATACAAAGACGCCTCAATAACGTATAACACCTATATCGGCAGCCTATTTTTATCGGCAACACTGCTGGTTAATACATTGATTCATCTGTTTGATTATTTGTTGACAGGGGCCCGATGAAACATGAGCTTCCGCACCAACAAAGGAGTACGTATTGATTAAGAAAAAGCTGGGCGCAAAACTCCGGGACCTTTTTTCACGAGATAAGTATGATGAGAACTTTTTCGAAGATTTAGAAGATGCCCTCATAGAAGGTGATATTGGTGCCGCACTTACCATGGACTTAGTCGATTCTCTAAAGCAGGAATCGTCTGCCCGGAAGATTGGTGATCGGGACGGTTTACTTGCCCTTCTCAAAGAACTTCTTATGGATGTTGTGATTGCGGAACCGATTCCGCTGGTAGAAGATAAGCTTAATACGCTTCTTGTTTTAGGGGTGAACGGAGTCGGCAAAACAACTACTATTGCTAAATTGGCCCACTACTACGGAAATATCTTCGGCAAAGAGAAGGTGCTATTAAGCGCGGGTGATACATTTCGAGCGGCTGCAATTGATCAGCTCGCCCTTCATGCCGAACGGCTGAATGTGAGTATTATTGCTCAGCAGCCGGGTGCTGACCCCGGAGCAGTAATTTATGATACGATAGAAAGCGGTATAGCCCGTGATGCTCGGGTTATTCTCGCGGATACTGCGGGAAGAATGCATAATAAGGCAAATCTTATAAAGGAGCTCCAAAAAATCCACAAGATCGTAGAAAAAAAGCTTTCCCCGGCACAATATAAAAAAATGCTGATTATCGATGCCACAACCGGTCAAAATGGACTTCAGCAAGCGGAGATTTTTCATGAAGCAGTAGGAGTGGACAGTGCTATTCTGGCCAAGTACGACAGTACGGCAAAGGGCGGTATCGCTCTGTCTATCTGCAGAAAACTGAGCATACCGTTCTCGTTTCTCGGCACAGGAGAACGATATGAAGATCTACATCCCTTCGACAAAGAAGAATATCTCAATGTACTTCTCGGTATATAGAACAAGGACCTCGGGTTACCACCTTTTTGTTTTAGTGTTGTTTTTTCTCGGCGGCCCGCTTTATGGGGAGGAAACCGTTTTCAGATCTAATGAAATAGGTATGACAATTGAAAAGATATCAGATTTCAGGCGGGACGAGTTCGAGTTTGTCCTTGTTGTCGAGGACAATGGAGAAGAAGACGGAGAGGAGGAGGTGCGCACCCTGTATCGAGATGGGGAGGAGTTCAAACGCTGGGTTACTTCCTCTCTTCCGGAACAGAGACAGGTGGTTAGACGTTATGAGGAGGGTGTTCTCACCCACGAGACAGTATACCGGCTCGGCAAAACTGTGGAAGAGCGTTTTTACGCGGAAGAAAGCATTACCGAGATTCATTACTATAGTTACGATGAAAACGGATTGAGATCAATAGAAGTGACTGATGGACAGCAAGAAACTCTTTATACGCTTTATTATGTACGTACCGGTTCAGGAAGGCTGAAACAGGTGGAGAAGCGTACCCCGGAAGGTACCTCTATCGTTTCCCGCTATAATTATTCGAAGGGATCACTCATTGGGGAATGGCATGGGAAGGAAGCAGCCGGTGAATATTTTAGATTTTCTGATGACGGCTATATTATTTCGAGCGAAGAGTGGGAAGGTGTTGACCTGGTGCGGGTCAAGCAGTATATGGAGGATGTAGCAGGCAGCAGAAAATCCGTAGAAAAGAACTACAAAACGGGTGTTACAACCCATGTTTCTTACGATGAAGAAGACCGTGTCCTCTATGAAAAAGCGGTAAAAGATGAGAAACTTATCGAAGAAATAAACTATATGTACGAAGCCGGGAACCAGGTCTTAAAGAGGGTCCGAACTCCGGGACTGTGGGAGGTGTGGACCTATCGATATGATCAATCCGATGAATTGGAAGAGGAGCGGTATCTCCGCAATGGTGAACTCGTAAAAGTAACCGTTATTACCGGAGAAGATCGATACTATGAAGATATTTACCGGCGGGGAGAACCGTTCCTTAGGGTCTATTATGAAGATGATGTAAAGACGGGCGAGGAATTTCTGCTTTCGAATAATTGAGCAGCTTGTCAAGGAGATATGAAAATCGGCTGGATTCTTTTTGTTGCAAAGAGATATTTTAAATCCAAACGGAGGGAGAAAACGTTCGCACCGTCCGCACTTTCCGTTACCGGGATTGCGATCGGGGTGATGACTCTGGTCTCGGTAATGTCGGTCATGAACGGGTTCCAGCTCGGTTTCATTGAGGATATCCTGGAGATCAGCTCCTATCATCTCCGGATTGTCCCGGAAGACCGGACCATTCCCGATAAAACCGTTGAATCAATTACAGAATTAAAGGAAGTACAATCCGTTGTACCGTTCTATGACATGCAGACTCTCATCAAGGGCAATTATGAGGAGTTTGAAGCTTGTTTTATCCGGGGAGTTCCCCACGACACTGCCGAAAAAGACCCCGGATTTATTGAACAGCTCAGGATAGAGGACGGCTCGTTTGCCGTACAGGAAGAAAACACCATTGTCTTAGGCAGTGAATTAGCAAATTCGTTAGGTGTCTCATTAGGGGAGACGGTCACCTTAGTCTCACTTGCGGGGGAATCATTCACAGCGCTCAATCCGGAACAGATGACCTTTGTTGTTACAGGGCTTTTCAGATGCGGTTACTACGAGTTTGACAAGACATTGGCTTTTATTTCTTTGGATGATGCATCGAAATTCCTGCATCCGCAGGTGGACCTCACCTATGGTGTAAAAATAAATAATAGATTTAGGGACAGAGAAGCAATAAAAAGAATTGCGGAAGTGTTAGGCCCCTCTGCGAGCGGTTCTATTGTCTCTTGGCGGGAGTATAACAGCTCCTTTTTCGGTGCACTCAGGACCGAAAAACTCATTATGATGATTCTCATCGGACTCATTTTCATAGTTGTGGGTGTGAATATATATCATTCCTTAAAGAGAGCAGTCTACGAACGGCTCGAAGAAATCAGTGTGCTGCGTGCTACCGGGGCTTCTCCCTTTTCCATCAGGTCTATTTTTATTTTTGATGGTCTGTTTATCGGGTTTTTAGGCGGTATCATCGGTCTCGCTCTCGGTTTGACAATTTCAATTCGGATAAATGAAGTATTTGCCCTTGTAGAAACCGTTGTCAACGGAGTACTTTATATTGCGGGTAAAATTCTCCTCCCTCTTCTCCCTCCGGGCGGAGACAGTTTTGCTATTTTTTCTCCACGCTATTACTATCTAACAGAAGTACCTTCCCAAGTCTTGCTGCCGGAGACAGTGCTGATATTCCTTTTCGCAGTAATTTCTTCGGGCGGTGCCGCTTATGCTGCATCCAAACGCATTTCATCAATTCGTCCGAGCGAGGTGTTACGCTATGAATAATAATCCGATCCTCACCCTCCAAGATGTTGAAAAGGCCTACATATCCCGTGCGGAAAAATTAACAGTATTGAAAGGGGTTAATCTAGAAATCGAAGAGGGAGAGATTGTTGTCATCACCGGGGAGAGCGGCTGCGGCAAGAGTACGCTTCTCAATCTCATCGGAGGGCTCGACCACCTCTCGGAAGGACAAGTCGTTTCCGCCGGTTATAAAGTAAGCCATCTTCATGAGGAGGAATTGACCAAGTACCGGAACAAAGTAATCGGCTTTATCTTTCAGTTTCACTACCTGCTGAAAGATTTCACCGCGGTAGAGAACGTGATGCTGCCTGCTTTTATGGGCGGGGTTGATCGGGAAGAGGCAATGAAGAAGAGCAGAGACCTTTTAGAGCAGATCAATATGGGAGCAAGAGCTTCTCATTATCCGTCCCAGCTTTCAGGCGGGGAGCGGCAGCGCGTCGCTGTTGCCCGCTCCCTTATCAATGATCCCCATATCATTCTTGCTGATGAGCCCACCGGAAATTTGGATGAAAAGAACTCCCGAACCGTCGAAGATCTTCTCTTCTCGCTTGTACGGAAGTTTAAAAAAACCCTTATCCTGGTAACGCACGATACGATCGTCCGTGAGAAAGTAGACCGTTTTTATAAATTGGAAGGGGGAAAACTGCAGCTTGTATGAAAATTAAAACTGCCCTCTATCTTGCAGTAAAATATCTCACGACACGCGAAAAGCAGGGGAAAAAGAGCAGAAATATAGTAAGTGCAGTTGTCGGAGTATTCTTGAGTCTGATTCCATTGGTGGTTGTTCTGGAAGTAGCGAACGGGATGATAGAAGGAATAACGAGAAGATATATCGAAGTGGGCACATATCACCTGCAGATAAAATCGTACGACAGTGAAATAGAAGAACAAGCGGAACAATTGATAGACCGTCTTGAAAAAGAATCGTTTATAACCCGGGTTTTTCCGTTTGTTCAGGGTTTGGGCATCATCTACTCGGAGCAGGCGAATACAGGTGTGTCTGTGAGAGGACTGCCTGCTGATTTTTACAGCAATGATCCTGCTGTTCGGGACTATTTGACCGTTTCATCCGGCAGTTTCGATCTCGAAACCGGCACATCGGTACTGCTGAGTGAAAACGTGGCACACAATCTAGGTGTAGAGGTAGGTGATTCTGTTAAACTGCTTACTGCAAAAACAATTCCCGGCAGACCCATGATTCTCCGGCCTTCTACCTTTACCGTCAAAGCCGTTTTTACTACAGGGTATCACGAACTCGACGCGCTCTCCGTCTACATTCCCTTGGAGAAGGCTAAGATACTGTTTCCTGAAAGCGGCGCTTACAGTGTTGGAGTGAAGGTGAGTGACCCTTACACCCGGCTCGAAAGAAATGCGGAGGTAGTCCAGAGGCTCGCAAAAGGAGGATGGTACGTTTACACCTGGTACCAATTGGAAAAATCGATGTACCGTTCATTCGAAACCACAAAAAGTCTCCTTATGTTCATCATGGCTCTGATTGTATGTGTCGCTTCGGTCAATATCTCTTCGACCTTGGTTATGCTGGTAATGGAACGGCAATCGGAGATAGCAATATTGAAATGTTCGGGGGCTAGTCCGGGTCAAATTACACTTTCTTTTATTTTTACCGGCTTTTTTGTAGGTATTATCGGCACGTTTTTTGGAATTTGCGGGGGACTGCTTCTATCCCTCCATATAAACGAGATTATCCATTCTCTCGAATATTTTCTTATGAATATACTCCGGTTTGCCCAGGTGCTGTTCCAACCATTTGTTGATGTGTCGGTCAGCGAAGTGGAAATACTCAATCCTACCTATTATCTCGAAGAGATACCGGTTTCTATCAATCTTACTGAGCTGTCCGCTGTGGCTATTCTGGCCGTGCTTTTGGCCACGCTGGCTTCATATTTCCCCGCTCGTAAAGCAGGTAAAATTCGCCCCTTGGAGATCTTACGCAAACATTAATGATTTTCCTTAAAAAAAGGTATTTTTCAGTAGACAACTGTAATGAGTGGTGTGAATCGTGGGGATAGAAAACGAGATAAAATTACACGGTTGGACCGTTTTTTTGTATATTATAGGCAGAAACAGTAACATAGTGATCCACTAGCTACCTTGTTTTTTTTTCATAGATGAGGCTCTTTCAAAATTAAGACTAATTTTGAAAGAGCTACCTTAATATTACATG